>PPDG01000336.1 GCA_002899795.1 Desulfobacteraceae bacterium
CCCTGAACATTGAATTTAAGTGCTATCGTGCCGATACTGCCGGGCAAGGTAGTTGGCTGGGCCACAATATGGTCGGCCGCACTGGCAACATAATAACCTCCTGATGTGGCCATTCCGAGGAAACAGGCAACAACCTTGACATTTCTTCCTTTCTTGAACTGCATAATCTCGTGGTGCAGCAAATCACTGGCACTGACTGTTCCTCCCGGTGTATTGATGCGAAGAACGAGAGCTTTTACCTCATTGTCCTGGGCCGCCTTTCCCAGTTCCTCCTTCACTCTAGCAACCAGGTTTACCTGTTCTTTGAAACTGCCGCCCTTCTTCTCCTCTTCGTAGGTTAGGACTCCGCTTATATCCATTACCAGTACTTTGCCCGGTCCTTCCCCTTCAATAACCTTCTCCTGTAACGGCAGTGCTGGCTGATAAAGGGTTACATTAACAAAGGCGCATCCGGATGCGCTCACGCAGAACAGGGCCGTTGCCAGATATAAAACCACCAAACCACCCCTTCGCTCTTTCCTTACTTTCATGTCCATCTCCTTCCGGTTCATATTGGGACAAAACTTCTTGCTCTTCCACAATCATAGGATCACGCTCTGCTAGCCCGGATATTTCATGAATTGCTGTCGCGAGACCACGAAGATGGGCGTGCCACCGGGCAACAGCTGGGTGTTGGTTCCGAGGCGTACCTAAACGGTACGTCGCAGGGGCCGACACCCGAGGACGCCAGGAAGGACGGCCATATCCGCGGTCGCAGCAAGTAATTCATGAAATATCCGGGCTCTAACAATAATGAAAACTCTGATAATACATGGCAGAGTTGACGGTCAATCCCTGTTTTGTTATTAGGCTAAGGTGTCAGATTTTTGCATTTTTCTTTCACTGGCTATTGCCGACTTCTCACAATCGAACATCCTGAGGAATAAAACCATGCTTCGCCTTGAAGAAATCAACCAAGCCTCAGCGATCCTGGAAGGCATCGCCTTTGAAACCCCGCTAGTTTATTCCAATTACCTCAGCAGTCGTTTTGATGCCAGAGTCTATCTCAAACTGGAGAATCTCCAAAGGACCGGTTCATTCAAGTTCCGTGGGGCTTACCACAAGCTAACAAGAATACGCGACACCCTTGGTCCGAAGGGCGTTGTGGCAGCCTCAGCAGGTAACCATGCGCAGGGAGTAGCCCATGCTGCGCACCTGATGTCCATACCCTCCTCGATCGTCATGCCCGAATGGGCCTCCATCAGCAAACAGATTGCCACCCGATCTTACGGTGGCCAAGTGATCCTAGCCGGCAACAGCCTGACAGAGAGTTTGGACCAGGCCCGCACATTAGAAGCAGAAGGTCAAACCTTCATTCACCCTTATGACGACGAAGATATCATGGCCGGCCAGGGGACCATTGGTTTGGAGATTGTCTCTCAGTTACCCGAGGTGGAAACAATCCTGATTCCAGTTGGCGGCGGTGGCCTCATTGCCGGAATTGCCACTGCGGTAAAATCCCTTCGCCCGCAAACATCAATTATCGGCGTGCAGGCAGCTGCTTGCGCTTCGGCCATAGCTGCTCTCAGGCTGGGTAAACCTGTCAATGTTCCAGCCAAGTATTCCATTGCAGACGGTATCAGCGTCAAAAAAATAGGACAACGTGCTTTTGCCATTATACAGCGGTTGGTCGACGATATGGTGTCCGTGGAGGAGGAAGAGATCGCCACCGCCATGCTCGAGTTGCTGGAACGCAAAAAGATTTTGGCCGAAGGAAGTGGCGCAGTCCCGCTGGCAGCACTCACGGGCAAGCACCTCAGCAATCTGCGCGGACGGGCGGTGGTTCTTGTTATCAGCGGCGGCAACGTGGACACTCATTTGCTGGCAAGAATTCTCCGGAAAGGGTTATTCAAGAGCCATCGAATCATGAGGTTCTCAGTGCAACTGAGGGATGCCCCTGGTGCCCTCGCTAACCTTATCAAGGTGGTAGCTGACTGCCGTGGCAACATTCTTCACGTCTACCACGATCGCTTGGGGCGGCATCTGCCTGTGGAATTAAGTAGAGTAGAGTTGGAGGTGGAAACCAGGGGCGCGGACCACATTGAAGAACTGCTGAACGCGCTGAGTGCCAACGGCTATGAGGTTGATACCCGCTGAGCTGCAGTGATCTTTTCCTGTAGTCGATGAAGCTGCTCGTCCTGTGGGGCCATTGCCACAGCTCGCTCGCATTGTGTCAGGGCTTCCTCTAATTCTCGGTTTTGTATCAGTAGCTCTACCAATCTCTGGGCAAACAAAGCACTGGCAGGATTCAGTTCAACACTGCGACGGGCTAGAGAAAGGGCCACCTCCAGGTTTGCCTCCGTACGTCCATACAAAAGAGCGAGACCGCTCAGTGCAGCCCCATCTTTCCCATTGATCTTGAGAACCTTCTTGAAAGCATCCATGGCCTCTTCGTGGTTCCCCTGCTCTAGGAAACACTCACCAAACAATCGCCAAGCCTTAGCCCAATTGGGGTTCAGATCTACGGTGCGCCCAAGGTGAGTCAGGGCCTCTTCCAGCCTATCTTGCTTTCTGCACAGCTTTGCCAGCTGGAAATGGACGGCAGCATTATCAGGTTCCAATTCGGCAGCCAGACTGAAGGCGTTCTCAGCCTCGCCCTTGCGTGCTAGGCTCAGCAGGGCGCAGCCCAGATTGTAATGAGCCATGAAATCGTTGGGTTCCAATTCGGTTACCCGGAAAAATTCAGCAACTGCTTCCTCGAGCTTACCCATGTTCGCGTAGCAAACCCCAAGGCTATTGTGGACATTCACATTATCGGGATCCAAGGTCAGGGCACTTTGAAACTCCTGCACTGCCTCTTCCAGCCGCCCGCTTTCATAAAACCGATCTCCACTGATATTCATGCTGGTCGCGTCAAAGAGAGTCTGGGTATTGGGCCCGAAGAACCCTGTATGGATCAGTGCCTTGCGGCCGTTGTCCAGCATGTCCTGCTTGGCAAAACCCAGACAGGGATAAAAGCTGATACCCATCTGCACCGTGGTGCTCAACGCCGACTTTACTCGATGACGAATAGCCCTCCCCCGTTCTTGGGCAGAATCAGCATCTGCGCCGGGCAAAAACACCCCGAACCGATCTGGTCCCGCCCAATCCACTACAGCGTCTACAGGACACTCACCTTCACTCACCGCCAGGACACGTTTAGCCCGATGTGCAGCCCCTTTTGAGCCATGTTGCCTCTGCCATACCTCCCAATCGTCTAGCTTGACCAACAGGAGAGCACTCGGTTCGTCGTCAGCAACCAAAGAGGATAGCCGCTTTTCAATGGCTGACTCTAATTTTACCAACCCTCGTTCACGAAGTGCTTGGTAAGCCAATATTTTCTCATCCTTCTTCTTTGCCGTCTCCGCCGCCAGGGTTGCCCGTCGAATCACTTCCTCGGCTGCGGTCAATTCCACGCCGAGATCGCTCTTTTCCCAGGGGAGTGAGGGTCCATCGTCGTAAAAATCCTCAGGGAAACGTACTACTCCAGCCGCCAGGTCCCAGTCCTCGCCACCTCTCTCTGTCTCCCTGTCACTGCCACACAGGGTTTGGTGCAGCCGCTCAGCCCAAAGGTGAGCATCTCTTGCATTTGCCTTGGGCCAATAGATTCCAACATAGCCACCGCCCAGGTGTGCCGCCAGAACCTCATTTGGCAGGGACTCCGCCAGTTGCGGACCCAGTTGCTTCCAGATTGGCCCGGCTCCAGCCCACGGCTCCGGGGCTGGGGTGATAGTAAAACAGATGAAGGTAAATTGCGCTACCCTGGGGCCGTCGCCAAGCAATCGTCTGGGAGCCAAACTGCCACCATTCTCTGCCAGGTCAATCACCCGGCTTACTTCCTTCATCAACACCTCTCGCCGCCACAGTGAAGTTTCACCATCTCTCCAACCTCTTTTTTCCCATTGCAATCTGTCAATACAGAGGCGAGCAAGTCGCTCCAGAAGCACCAGGTTTTCAGCATCCGCGCACTTCTGGTCTACCTCTTCAGCAAAGAGAACTCCCACCACTCCCTCACCTCGAACCAGGGGAAGCAGAAGCCAGCCGAGTTCCTTTTCATAGGAAGGTCGCCGGCTGAGAATCACTTCATTGACTACCTTCAACAGAGCTTTCGGAGAATGGTTCTGGCTCAGAAGACTGTAGTCAGGGAAAGGAGGAAGAATGGTGAGTTGCCGGCAGCCCAGCAGATCAGCCATCTCTTGTTGGAAAACACTTTGTTGGTCCATCATATCCGCCGGAGTCAACTCAATTGAGTAGAGTCCCATGGCAATCCTCGTAGCATAGTTCCCATAATTTCATTCGACACTGCGGACCGAGGGTAATAAGAATAGGATCAGACGTTGCAGATTCGGGTTTACAAAACTCTAGCAGCAAATATCTAATCTGATCAAATCCGAAATCCGAATCTTGAAATTGTCCCCCGGCTCTCCACCCTTCGGGAATAGGCGTTAACTGACGAGGTTCATGTAAACCTCGATTGAAAATGCTCCAATATTGAACATCGAACATCAGAATAAGGAACCGCAGAAAGGTAGAATGATCACTTCGATATTCAAAATTCCTTGTTCGATATTCTGCTGTTCAAGATGCTGTCTGCCAAGATCTACCCAAATGCGACGACGGACCACGGACAACAATCAACTGACGCTCTCCAGCTTGGCAGCTGCAGCAACGATGGCCTCCTCATCGCCTGGTTGCAAAGTCCTTACATCCAGCAAGAAGAGCTCCTGTTCCACCCGGCCTATAATGGGCGGCACATATCTTCGAAAGTGAGCCTCCAAGCGGGCCGCTGATGCTTCTTTGGAGCTGATGGCCACCAGTTTGCTAGGAAGTGTCTGAGTCGGCAGGGCTCCACCGCCTACCATCGAGGAGCCATCCATTATTGTCACTTCAATTGACTCAGGGATGTTGGCCCGCAAAGCTTTTGCCAAAACCTGGGCTCGATCTACCAGAGTTTTCTGGTCGGTGGCAATCATTCTAAGGGTGGGGATGGTCTGGATGGCAGTATCTTGGTCTCGATAGAGCCTGAGGGTGGCCTCTAGAGCCGCCAGGGTCAACTTGTCAACTCGAAAGGCACGGGTGAGCGGATTTCGTCTCAGTTCCGCAATGAGCTCTCTCTTCCCCAAAATAATTCCCGCCTGCGTACCTCCCAATAGTTTATCACCACTAAAGGTAATTATATCCGCACCAGAGCGGACTGTGTCTTGGACCAGTGGTTCTCCCTGGAGCCCAAAAGGAGTGACATCCACAAAGCAGCCGCTGCCCAGATCCTGCATGACAGGGACTGCATGTTTGCGCCCCAGTTCCACCAGTTCCTCGAGACCAACTTCAGCAGTGAATCCGACGATCTGATAGTTACTGGCGTGCACATCTAGTAGGAGTGCGGTTTCCGGACCGATAGCACCTTCATAGTCAGAAAAGTGGGTCCTATTGGTGCAGCCCACTTCCCTGAGACGGGCGCCGCTCCGAGCCATGATGTCGGGGATCCGGAATGAGCCGCCGATCTCAACCAACTGTCCTCTCGACACCACAACTTCCTTGCCTTGAGCCAAGGTGTTGAGGACAAGCACCACTGCGCCCGCATTATTATTGACTACGAGAGCAGCCTCTGCGCCGGTTATCTCACACAATATGGCCTCGGCATGGACATAGCGAGAACCCCTTCTCCCCACCTCCAGATCGTACTCCAAGTTGGAGTAGCCGCTACCGATGAGCTGCAGCCTGTCCAAGGCGTCCTGACAAAGAAGTGAACGGCCCAAATTGGTATGGACGATGATGCCTGTGCCATTAATAACCCGACGTAGGGTAAAAGAGTCCAGGTGCTGTATTTCCGCGAGAATCTCTTTCACCAAGTTAGCCTGCTCGAATCCCTGCGAGTCAAAGGCGGCCTTTCCGTTCAGGATGGCTTGCCTATTCCGGTCCAGAACGTTCCGTACCGCTCGCAACACCAGCGTGCGAGGATACGTCTCCACTGCCTCACTGATAACTTCTTGACGCAATAATTCGTCAACCGCCGGTAGAGAACGCAGCATTTCCTTGTTGTCCGAATCTTGCATGATGATCAACCCTCGGAGATTCAGCTAAAATCAGTGGCTACAAGGGTATCAAATTGAACCACAAAGAGCACCAAGAACATAAAGAGGAATGAAGTTGATATAAGCTTTGTCTCCACTCCAGATATAAATCAATCTTCTTTGTGATCTTTGTGTCCTCTGTGGTTGAGACTCTCCCCGGTGACCGACGACAGAATTTATGGTCGCAAGAGTGTAACCGGCAACCGGGATCTCGCTCAGAGAGTTGGCACTCTACTACTACAAACGTGCTGAAATAGCAAGGATTTTTGGGAGTTCCACGTCTTATGGAGTCCAAGGGCCAGTCAACCAGGAAGTTTCATCTTAGCCCGGATATTTCATGAATTGCTGTCGCGAGACCACAAAGATGGGCGTGCCACCGGGCAACCGCAGGGTATTGGTTCCGAGGCGTACCTGAACGGTACGTCGCAGGGGCCAACACCCGAGGACGCCAGGAAGGACGGCCATATCCGTGGTCGGAGCAAGTAATTCATGAAATATCCGGGCTAGACATCTGGATCTTTTGGCGCAGGAGAGGGCCGAAGTAGAGCACTACGCCAATCTTGATCAAGTCTCCGGGCAGAACCACAAGACATCCTATGTTCAACGCTGTACTGAGCGAAACAGCCTTTTGTTGAATAAAGTTCAAATTGAGATAGAGTACGCTTACTCCCGGAATGTAGATTGCTATGGTGCCTATCACCAAGGCCACACAGAGGAAAGAGCGAGTCAAGGGGTTTCGCTTTTCAGTGAAACGGCCTATGACATAGGCTCCACAGACAAAACCCAACAGGTAACCAAAGGTGGGTTGTAGCACATAGCCAGGTCCACCCCCATGGGCAAAAATGGGGATGCCCATCAACCCTACCAGGATGTAGACTAGCTGACTGAGAGCGGCCAGCCGTCCCCCCAAAATCACCCCGGAAAACATGACCATCAGCGTCTGCAAGGTAAGCGGCACAAAAGGAATGGGAACCCGAATGAAGCCACCAATGCCAGTGAAGGCGGCAAATAGAGCCACCAAGCTCAGCTCACGAGCACTCAGCCATCTCTTTTTTTGCGTCTCTGCAACCACATAATCCTCCCGCTGAGCTCAGATAACCTTAGATAGTGAAGAATAACGCTGTCAATGCCAATAGAAAACCTTTTCTTGTACCTACTCGGGAGTTACCCCCAAAATGGATGCTTGAAGTTTATACATTGAAGCTATTGACGAGTTGAGGTCTCATTTGGAAATGAAAATGTCTTCCTGGTGTTTCTTCTGTCGTTCCAAGGCTCCGGCCTGGTCACTCATCATAAACCCCAGGAAAGGCCAACTGGGGAGGCTGCGAAACAACGAGCACCTGAGCCCCCTCTCCTTCCACTCTTAGCCCCGTAAAGGCCAGCATGAAGATTTGGTGCATTTTCAAAAGGGACACTGCCATAAAATGGCGCGAAAATGCTTCAGCGAGCACCAACCCC
>PPDG01000605.1 GCA_002899795.1 Desulfobacteraceae bacterium
GTTTTTCCGGTACCGACCTCACCAAGCAACAGCATAAGGCCGCACCGGTCATGAATACCCTGGCTCAACGTAACTAAACCCTGCCGGTGGTCAGCCGAAAAATAGAAAAACAGTGGGTCAGGGGTATTCCCAAATGGCTTGCATTTCAGACCGAAGCGATCCCGGTACACGGTATCCCCCATACTTCCGAGCTTCTACTCAAGTGAAGCCCAATCTTTAGTTAACCAGTTCTGAATTGACATTATAAAATCCGAAATTCGAATATCTAAATCCGAAACAATTTTCAAATTCTCAAAATCCAAATGACCAAAACTTAGACTGGATACTAAACCTACTGTTTCTAACATTGGTAAATTCGGATTTTGAATTTGTTTCGTGCTTCGTGCTTCGGATTTCGAATTTGTTTTCTCACTTGCCGCTTTACGCTCTCTGTGACTCAGAACCCGTTATCCCACAAGGTGGCTCATCTCAAAAATCGGCAGGAGCACAGCCAGAACCACATAGCCCACAAAAAATGCAAGAACCAGGATCATCACCGGTCCCAGAAGTGAAGTCAAAGTGGTTACGCTACTTTCCACCTCACTGTCAAAAGTATCGGCGACCTTAAACAACATTCCTTCCAGATTACCACTCTGCTCCCCCACCGAAATCATCTGAATGACCACCGGCGGGAAAATTCCACCGCGGGCCAAAGGTGCCGTTATGCTGGCCCCTTCGCTTATTTCCTGGCGCGCCTCCTCTATGGCTTGCCGCAGAATCACATTGTTTACCAGATTGCGCACTATTTCCATGGCGCTGAGCAGGGGCACGCCATTATTGAGCAAAGTTCCGAGGGTCCTGGTAATCCGCGCCATCGCCACTTTTTCCACAATGGGGCCCACAATTGGCAAGCGTAGCAAGAGCCGATGGTAACGACGACGCCCTGCATCAGTCTTGACATAATAACGACCTGCCAAAAAGGCAATGATGAGGACAAGTACCAGTGCCGGCCAGTACTTATGAAAAAGCTCGCTCACTCCAATCAACACGGTGGTGGGCAGGGGTAGATCTTGCTTCATGTCCACGAAGATCTGGGTGACCTTGGGAATCACGTAGGCCAGCAGAAACACTACCACGCCCAAGCCAACAGTGAGCATCAAGATGGGATAGGCCAAGCTCGAGCGGACCTGTCTCTGCAAGGCCAACTGCTGCTCTCCGAAATCAGCCAGTCTCTCCACCACCAACTCCAGAGTACCTGAAGTTTCCCCGGCGTGGATCATGGCAGTGTAGACTGAGGGAAACACCTTCGGGTGTTCCCGGAAGGCAGCTGCCAAACTCATCCCTTCTTTGACCCGCTCCCGTACCTGGGAAAGCACCCTGCGCAAGGGTGCTCGCCTCACCTGCTCGAGCACCCCGCTGAGGGCAGAGACAAGAGGTAATCCCGCCGACAAGAGGGTAGCCAATTGCCGCGTGGTGTTAACCAGCTCAGTTCTCCGCACCCGCTGCAGTGTGAACTGGAACTGGAACCGACTAGGTGTGTCGCTGGTCTCGCCCGCCTGAGTTTCTTCCAGATGTGAGGGATAGATGCCGTCCGCCCGCAGCTTTTGTCGGGCCGTTCGTGAGCTGTCCGCATCAATAATTCCCTTGCGGCTCTTCCCAGCGCTATCTATGGCTACATACTCAAAGACCGGCACTTTATTATTCCTATCCCAAAATCGATCGCCCAGTACGCCAAGTCATTTTATTTTTCAGCTTTATTGTCATTTGGCTTCGCCGTCATTGAGTCATTTGGGCTTGCGCCCGTCATTAGCACGTTTTGAGCAATGACTATTAGTGACAGCGAAGCGTAATGACGGCCACGCTCAGTGGCCAAGTGACCATGAATGACAGCATAGCGCAAAAATCTTGTAATCAAATAACGCTTTGCGCTATGCACTATGCGCTATGCGTTAACTAGATCTGCGTCACCCTCAGTACTTCACTAATTGTGGTCCTTCCCTCCGTTACCTTGTTGATTCCGTCTTCACGCAGGTTCGCCATTCCTTCGGCCCTGGCAACCTTGTTGATCTGGTTAGCATCTGATGTCTTGAGAACCAGTCCCTTTATTGCTTCGCTCAACAGCAAAAATTCATAGATCCCGGTTCTTCCTCGGTAGCCTGTTTCCAGACATTTTTCGCATCCATCTGCCCGAAAAATCGGCCCCGCCACCTCCCTGCTCGAGCGCAATTCAGCCCATTGAGCCTCTTCCGGTTCATACGCTTCTTTGCAATGCGGGCAGAGAAGGCGCACTAACCGTTGGGCAATAATCGCCTGCACCGCTGTGGAAACCAAAAAGGGTTCGATCCCCATGTCAGTGAGCCTGGTAACGGCGCTTGCCGAATCGTTGGTGTGCAGAGTTGAGAATACCAGGTGTCCTGTTAGTGCTGCATGAATGGCGATGTCGGCAGTCTCCCGATCTCGGATCTCACCAACCAGGATTACGTCTGGATCCTGGCGAACCATGGAGCGCAGTCCGCTGGCAAAGGTAAGATTGATCTTGGGGTTCACCTGCATCTGACCGATGCCGTCCAGCTGGTATTCGATTGGATCCTCAATGGTTAGAATGTTTTTGTCCGGAGAGTTTATAGAGCTAAGAGCTGCATACAGGGTTGTGGTCTTACCGCTTCCCGTAGGTCCAGTCACCAGGATGATTCCATGAGAAAGATGAAGCAGCCTTTTCATCTCCGCCAGGGCCGCGGCTGTGAGACCGATCTCTTCCATGCTGAGAAGTTTGCCGCTTTTTTCCAGCAGCCTGAGCACAACTCGCTCGCCAAAAGCAGTGGGCAGACAAGAAACCCTTACGTCCACCAAACGCTCGCCGATCTTAACCTCCGTGCGGCCGTCTTGGGGTAGCCTTTTCTCGGCAATGTCCAGCCGGGCCATTACTTTTATGCGCGAGACTATCGCCGCATGTAACCTTCGGGGCGGGCTAAGCACATTGTGTAGAACCCCGTCCAGACGGAAGCGCACTTGGAGGTGTTTCTGGTATGGTTCAATGTGGATGTCGCTGGCCTGGCTTTTAACCGCCTGGGAGAAAATGTGGTTCACCAGTTTGATAATGGGTGCCTCACTGGTCTCGTCCAGCAAATCCTCGCCCACTTCCAACTCGGTGAACAAATGTTGGCTGTCTGCCTCCTCACCCAGGTCCTGCATGAGCTGCTCGGCAGTGTCATTGGCTTGACCGTAGGTACGATTGATGGCCGAGAGGATCTCCCGAGCTGGCACCAGCACCGGTCTGATCTCGTTTTGGCCGAAGAGGATGCGGAGATCGTCCAGAACCTCGAGGTCCAGGGGATCATTCACCGCAATCCGTAAAGTGCCATCCTCGGACTGGAAAGGAAAAATCTCGTGCTTTTTCAGGTACTGTATTGGCAGTTGTTCCACCAGATCAAAACGGAGTTCCTTATCATCAATACTCTCCATCACCTCCAAGTCCAATTGGAGGGCGAGAGCATTCAGGAGCTCTTGCTCGGTAATCTTTTTTTGCTGAACAAGAACCTGCCCTAGTCTTTCGCCGTTTTCCGCCTGAGCTTCTAACCCTTCCTCTAAGGCCTCAGGACTGAGCCAGCCCTGTTCAACGAGCACATCGCCTATTCTGGGTAATACATTCATAATTCATTACTCATAGAGCATAGCGCCTGGTTCACTCGAGGTTTGAGGTAAGAATTCATATGGGCAAAATATCTTTTGCCTCCAACCTAAAGCGAAGGGCAGCAAAAGTGACCTGAGCGCTCCTCTAACCTCCAACTTCTTGCCTATTTACTGCTGACCTCTTAGTTCTTGCTACTTACTCCCTAGTTCTTAGTGCTTACTTTTTTTTCTGGCTACCTTCCGCCTCTCCCGAGCCTGCTTGCCCTGAGCCTGCCTGCCCTGAGCCTGTCGAAGTGGTCGAAGGGGTCGCAGGGCCGCGTGCTGGTGAAGGCTCCTCTGGTTGCACATCCTGCTCCGTTGCGCCCCTTGTAAGCTCATCCATGTAACTGGACTTCTGCCGGTAAATCTCTTCTGCCTCCTCAGGGGTGGCCACAATGTAAGGGGTTAGAAAGATGAGCAGATTGGTTCGAGTAGTGTTCCGAGTCTCAGACTTGAACAGCCAGCCCACTATAGGAATATCACCAAGGCATGGCACTTTTGTAGACGAGACATCTACGTTGTCGCCCACCAGTCCGGCGATCACCACCGTCTGTCCGTCTCGCACTTGCACGTTGGTCTCGGCAGTTCGTTTGGTGGTGGTTGGTGCGAGCACAACTTGACTGGGACTCACTTGCGTTGTCTCGCTGACGACACGACTGATCTCTTCGAAGATTTTGAGCTTGACAAAACGTCTCTCATTAATCTGCGGCGTGACCTTGAGGGTAACACCCACATCCCTGTATTCGAGACTCTGAATGGCCCGGTCGGTTGTAGCCGTCCCTTCATCCACCCTGGTGGAAAAGGGGATATTTTCCGCCACCACAACGCTGGCCTCTTCATTGTCCAAAGTCATAAGCTGGGGGGTGGAAATAATATTGAAGTTGTTGTCCGTCTGGGCAGCAGTTATGAGGGCCGCCAAATTGCTAAAAGTGATACCCCCTATGGTAGCGGGAAATGACACCACTCCCGCAGTGAGACCACTTGGAATGGCCAGCCTCCCGGCTTGATCCACAACAGACGTGCCACTAGTTCTGGATCCTCCAAAAACCACCCCATCATCGGCACCAAGAGGCAAACCCGTTTCGTCGGCCAAGGTCCAGTCGATCCCTAGCGACATTGTTAGGGTGGCCCTAACCTCCATGATGAGCGCCTCAACGTAAACCTGCTTCCTGGGGATGTCCAGCTTGAGAATAATGGGCTCCAGCACCTGAAATTCTTCTGGTTTGGCTGTGATCACCAGACTATTGGTGGCCTTGTCTGCGACTATCTTCACTTCGGTTGAAAGAACAGGCTGCTTCCCTTTGGGGTCCGCCTTGGCGGGCAACCCGGTGAGCACCTTGGCCAATTCTTCCGCCTGAGCGTTTGCCAGGTAGACAACCTGGATGTTTCCGGCCCCCTTGGGAGTGGGTTGATCCAAGGTTTTGATCAAGGTCTTGACCATCTGCGTGTTCTGGCGGTCGGCCAGGACGATGAGCATATTGATCCGCCCATAAGAGAGGATTCTGAGAGGAGGTTCGGCCCCTCTCCCCTTGACCTGTTTCAGTTTGGACTCCAGCAGCCTGGAGATCGTTTCGGCCAGTTTCTCGGCGCTGGCATATTCCAGAGATAGCACGCTAATAGTCGCCTCCTGGAATTCCACGTCAATCTCCTCAACGATGCTGAGCAACCTCTGAATATTTGATTGAAAATCGGTGATGATCAGCGTATCCGTGGGATCGTAGGCGATTACCACTCCCTGTTTGGAAACCATTGGCGCCAACAGCTTCCTTACCTCCTGGGCGTTTGCATAGTGCAGCGGCATAATCTGGGTGATTATCCGATCGTCGGGGCGAGGCACAAAGCCTGGCGCTTTGCGGAGTTCCACACTCTTTTGTCTGGCCTCTACCGAGGGCACTACCTTGATCACCTTGCCAGCAGGCACGGTAGTAAAGCCGTGTACCTCCAGTACCGACTCAAACACCATGTATGCCTCGTCCACGGAGATTTTGCTCGGAGAGAGAACCGTCACTTTACCTCGGACCTTATCGTCCACTACAAAATTCTTGCCGGTCAGCTCACTGATAAACTTAATGAACACCTTGATATCGACCTGGTCAAAATCCATACTGATAGTCTTTTTTGCCTGTCCCTTGGGGCCAGTCCGACTCTCGGTCTGAGCATGCCCCATGGCCGTGAGGCCGAGAAGCATCACAAGAGTTAATAACCACATGGATTTATGTAAGGTTTTTCTGGCCATGATCATTTGGCTCATTTCTCATTTATCATTTAGGATTTGTTACTCGTTTTCTTTCCTCCGGCTTTGAGCTTTAAGGCTACTACTCGACTTCGTAACGTAAATTCTGCTTGCGCCGCCCCCGTTTGATTTCCAGGGCGATCTCGCCTCCTTCCATGAGACTCTCATAGAGTTCGACTGCCTGATCCGGAGTTGTAATGTTCTCACCGTTAACCCCTTGAATGACATCGCCATTACGCAATCCCATTTTGGAAAAGAGGCTACCAGGCTTGATGTTACTCACCAGAAAACCGGCCGGCCGCTTCCCCTCCATGAAAGGACGAATGCGCACCTGCTGCATCAACTCATTCAGGTTGGCCATCTGGGATTCTAGTTCCTCACGGTCTAAACGGATGGAACTTCCGGCGGCTGGCCTCGGCCGGGTTCGAGATGCCCGCTCTGGAGCCGGGGTTTTTCCCGCACTCTCGTCGGGTACCATGGTAAGCACTTCATCTTGTCTGCCGGTATTGATAACAACGTTATGCCTCAGTATCCTCTTTATGAGCGCCTGTTTTACTCGATCCCCCTCTTGGTAGACTTCCTGTTTACGGGTGCTTTGGTCTTCGATTATGGCAGAACTCTCTTCTGGCTTGCTGGCCACCACTGTGCCAACCAACTTCAATCCGAGGCTTTTTACAGCCACGGGCATATCGTCCAGGACAATTTCTTCTGGGGAAGCCTCTGCTAAACCTTGCGAAGTCCCGCCAAATAGGTTGCGCTCGGTAATGATTGCGTAGTCTTCGAGGGGTCTGGCATCGGCTGCTGGCTTCTTGCTGAGCTTAACTGCTTCTTCCTGCATCGCCGGAGTCGGGGCCAGCCTGCTATTAAGTACCGTGATGAAAGCATCTACCCCGAAATAAACTATCAGGCTAAGCACCAAAATGTCGGCGATCCAGCGGTGCTTAAAGGAAAACATTATTGAAAATGCTCGAGCCAATACTTCACCCTTACCCCCGGGACAGAACCCCAACCTATAGCTCTGTCTTGGGGAGGTCGTTTAGCATGTTCAGGTAATTACTGGCAGTTTTTCCTACTACCTTTTCCCACAACTAGCAAAAAATGTCAAAAATTACAATAGCAAGAAAGGTGCCCAACTCTTGAAGATCAAGGGACTTTTTCTAGATAAGACAGTGGAAACCTGATTCAAGTTCCTTTCCCACGGTGCCATTTATTCTGTGAATAGCCCGTTAAAAAAGAAAACCCGGGGAATCATGGCCCGCTCTCCCGGGCTTTCCAATCGAACGTTAGGGTCAAATAATCTCTAACTACGACACCTCCGACGAAATGTTACAAAACACAGCGTAGCAAGCAAAACCAAGCCTAAGCTTATCTTTCGGGCGTTGGCTGATTCGCGCTCTCTAATGAAATCTGCCGACCTATCAAGATGCGAGCCAAACCCAGCTGTGGCAATAAAGCATCCGCCGCCACCTCCTCCTCCGCCGCCACCACTAGAGGCAGGTGTGGTTGCGTTAGCTTCAGCAGAAAAGTCGGAGTTATTGCTGCCATTATAAGATCTTACGCGGTAGTAGTATGTTGTCGACTCAGCCAAACCAGTGTCGCTATAGGCAGTTGTGTTTGCTGCGGTGGTAGCTACTTGGGCATAA
>PPDG01000403.1 GCA_002899795.1 Desulfobacteraceae bacterium
AAAGCCATTCAGCACCCCCACAACTCCCTCCCCCTCGAGGGGGAGGGTAGGGGTGGGGGTGAGAATAAGGCCGCAAACAACACGGGCCTAAACTTCAAAAGCCACCCAGCGCGAGTCTGGATGGCTTTCACCTAGAGCATAACTCGATAACAAAACTCTATTAAGCCGCATCCTTCAGTGGGCTCTATGTGTTTAACTTTTATCCGGTTCTTGGCCACCATGTCAAGAGCAAATGAGAGGCGAGAATGGAATGATTCTGTCAGGTAAATGTGGTATACAATCCAGGGACTGTACTCTATCTCAAGGTGTAATGCCACTTTCCATGGACACGAAGAATCTTCATATCACCGATCTCTTCAAGAACTTCGCCAAAGTACAGCAAGAGCTGTTGAGGGACTGCCAGTCTGAAATGCGGCAACCCGTTAACGGAAGGTTTGACCGCTTGCTTGCCCACCGGTCGTTCCAGGCGGACTCTTCAGTATTGAGACGAGCTTTACTCGATCCCTACTTCCCCCTGGGCATGTTGGAACAAACGGTTTTTGCAGACGTTGACGGCATGCGCTTTTATATTAATAAACGGAGGCACGATCTGGAACCTGGACTCACCGAGGAACTGGAGAAATGGTCGGAGGCTTTTCTCCGGATCCGACTCGACATTCAGAAGCTGTTTGATCCCGAGACAATCACGTGTATTCCCCTGGATGGTAAGAGACACCAGCTTCCCACAGGTCAATGGTGCACACTGTGCGGGGTGTGCTGTCAGATTGGCGGTGTTCCGCCTCTACCACCAGCTGGTGTCCGGTATCCAGACTACTGGAATACCTATCTGGCTGGAGGTGCAGTAAATAACCAGCAGTTATGTCCTTTTCTGTTCCAGTACTTCGGTGAACAGAGATTCTTCTGTGCCATCCATAACATCAAGCCCATAGCTTGTCGTCAGTTCGGTGAGGAAGAGTGTCGCCGCCGTCTTGTCGAGCGAGGCTTGCACCAGTATCACGTTACTCACGCATGAAAAGCTTCTCATTTATTCATACTGCCGACCTACACCTGGACAGTCCCTTCAGAGGGTTGCGTCAGGTGGATGGTGAAATTGCCGATCTTCTCAAGGATGCCACCTTTCGAGCCTTCGATAATGTGGTGGAGCTTGCCCTGAAAAACAAAGTGGATTTCCTCCTGGTGGCGGGCGATGTCTATGATGCCGCCGATCGTAGTTTGCGGGCGCAACTGAAATTTGCAGATGGTTTGAAGAAACTTGCCGTTGCAGGAATTCGCTCGTTCGTCTGCCACGGGAACCATGACCCTCTGGATGGTTGGTCCGCATCCCTTCATTGGCCGGATGGGGTCCACATTTTTGGCCCCCAATTGGAATCAGTCTCGATGTCAATAGGGGAAGAAGAAGTGGTTCTGATTCATGGCATCAGTTACCCCCATAACCAGATAGATGATTCTTTTGGCAGGGGGTTTAAGCGTCAGGGCTCGCAGCCGTTCCAGGTTGGCCTGTTTCACTGCAGTGTGGGGAGTGACCCAGCGCATGAGATCTATGCGCCCCGCACCCAGGAGGAATTACTGACTGCAAACCTGGATTATTGGGCCCTGGGCCATGTTCATAGACACAGGGTGCTGAAAGATGGTCATCCCTTTATCGCTTATCCAGGAACTACACAGGGGCGGCATATCCGTGAAACTGGTCCCCGGGGCTGTTTGCTCGTTCAGGTTAGTGGCAGCGGAGAAGTCTCGGCTAGGTTTGAGCCGGTTGATGCGGCGCGCTGGTTTTCCCATGAACTGCACATTGATGATCTTGAGACTGAAGGGGATTTGGTGGAGGCGTTGGAAGGAGTGTGTGAGGAAACCCGGAATGAAGCCCAAGAAAGGCCAGCGATTATGAGAATTAGTTTGCGCGGTCGAGGTCCTCTGCATTCGGTTCTCCGGAGGGGACAGGTGGTAGAGGATCTTACCGAACGATTACGCGAAATCGGGATGGAGTCGAAACCACAGGTTTGGATTGAGCAGATCCTGGTGAATACCAGCACTGCAATTGATTTGGATTCCAGGAGGCAATCTGCTGATTTCCTTGGTGAGGTTTTGCGGGTTATAGAGGGTTTCCGTCTGGAGCCGGAGCAGCTCCACGAGTTAGTCTGCGAGCTTTACCAGGATCGGCGTGGCAGGAGATTCCTGGAAACTCCTGCTGAAAGTGATCTCTTAGAAGTTCTGGATGAGGTCGAAATTTTGTGTTTGGATGAGTTGGTGGAAGAGGAGTCTTCGTGAGACTTGCGGGCCTACATATTGACGGCTTCGGCATCTTTCACAATTTGGATATTACCGGATTGTCTCCGGGGCTGAATGTCTTTCTCGGCGAGAACGAATCCGGCAAGACCACCTTGTTAGCCTTTCTCCGAATCATTTTATTTGGCTTCCCTCCGGGTCAGCGGCGGGAGAACATCTATCCACCTCTGGCAGGTGGACGCCATGGCGGTTATCTGAACCTGTTGAGCGGTGACAAGGAAGAGTATGTGGTCAGCCGTTATCATGGAAGCAAAAGGGGGCCGTTGACCGTTGCTCTGCCTGACGGAAGTCAGGGAGACGCAGAGGTGGTACGTCAACTTACTGGTGCCGCCACCGAAGACCTCTTTCGTACGGTCTTTGCCTTCAGTCTTGAGGAATTGCAGCGCTTTGAATCCCTCAAAAAACAGGAGGTCAAAGCTGCGATTTACAGCGCTGGCGCCGGTGTTGGCAAAACTTCCATAGCCCAGGTAGAGAAAGGGCTCGAAGCCTCCATTGGGCGGCTCTATAAACCTGGAGGAAAAAATCCAACAATCAATACTCTTTTTAGAGAGTTGCAGGAGATAGACCGGACAATAGGGGAGAAAGTAGCAGAAATAGACCGGTACGATGAATTGCGCCATGAGCTGGACCAGGTGGCTGCGCAGATAGACCTCATGAAAGATCGCCTGGGCACCAAGAGGCGCAGGCTCGAAAGGGTCAAACTCTTGGAAGCGGCCTGGGAGGACTGGATAAATCTATGCAGGGTTCGGGAGGAACTGGCAGAGCTTCCCAAAATCGAAGTGTTTCCAGCCGACGGTATCAGCCGCTTGGAGAAACTGCAGGAAGGCAAGCGGCTTTTGAATAATCACAAAGTTGGATTGGTACACAAGATTGAACAGTCGGAAAAACAGTTAGGCAGTATTGAAGTGCAACAAAAGTGGCTGGATGCAGCTGAGGATGTCCGTTTGCTGAATAGGGGACTGGACCGTTTTTCTGCGTCCAGACAAGAACTTACGGAATTACAACCGCGCTTGGAGCAGGAGAAAGAATCTCTGGCAAAAGAGCTAAATGCCTTGGGGCCGAACTGGAACCTGGAAATCCTGAGTAACTTCGATGCTTCAATCAGTGCCAGGGAAGAGATTCACCGCAATCAGGAGAGGCTGACCCAGGTTCGAGATGTTCAACGTCAGGCGGAACGCAGCATGGCCCATGCCAAGAGCGCTTTGGATCAAGCGAAGGCAAGGGCAGGGGAAGCAGAGAAGGCGGCAAAGCAAATTCCAGAGCCGAAGGAAAAGGACCCTCGTGTCCTGTTGGAACGTCGGCGCAGCCTGAGGTCACTGCGCAAAGTGATTCTGTCAGGACAGGAGCTCCAGAATGATTTGGAGGGTCTCAAAGAGCGTCAGGAAGACCTTCAAGAGCAGGAAGATCGCTTGCACCAGCAACTGGAAGCCATAAGGACAGTGCCGTTATGGCCCACGGGTTTTGCGGGCTTCGCTTCTGTCGTAGCTGGTATGGTTATTGGCTGGTATTGGGGGGTGGCTGCCGGATTGACCATAGCTTTCGTAGTACTGCTCATTAGTCTTGCTTTGGCCTGGAGTACGCTACAGCAGCGGCGCCAGCAGGAAGTTCAGGCCGAGCTTCTGATGCAGCAACTTGAGCAGGTACTGGAAAAACTCAATTCCCTGAATGGGGAAGAGACGCAGTGCTCGGAGCAGATAAGCTCAAGTGTACAGGAGGTGGAGCGGCAAGCAGCGGCCATAGGGATAGCTGGGCACGTGACCCTTGAAGGGGTGGATAGAGCCGAAGCTGATGTTGAGGTTGAGCAAGAAACCCTCCACCGGTGGCAGCCTGCGAGTCAACGCTATCATGAGTCAAAAGAGGATTTGGAGAGGCGTCAAAAAGAACTGGATGAGGCTGAGAAAAATTCGGCTGAGGCGCTCAAGAAGTTCCAAGATTTAGAAAAGCAGTGGCAAGGCTGGCTGCGACAGGCAGGTCTGGCGGAGAACCTCTCACCACATGGTGCGCTGGAGATAATGGAGCGGATTCGCACCCTGCGCCAACAGGCAGGGTCCCAGGCTCAGCTTGAAGAACGGTTCCAACTCCTCGAAATATCAGTGAAGGACTACGAAAAAAATGCAGAGGTAATCGCTGAGAAAGTGGAAGCAAGGGATCTGCTGCGGGAGGATGCCGATACGGTAGTTTACCGACTGGTGGAGGGATTGGAGCGAGCCGAGGAGGCGCAAAGAAAATACGACATGCTTCAGCGGCAGCTAGAGGATTACCAGGCCGAAAAGAAGCAAAAAGAGGACGAACTCCAACAGCTGGAGAAGGAATTAGAGAATCTTTACAGAGAAGGCGACGCCGAGGGCGAGGACCAATTTCGCCAGCGGGCACATTTGTATGAGCTTCGTTTGAGGACAAAAGAGGCTTTGGAACGACACCAGAGCAGTCTGGAGAACCTTGGAGGTCGTGGTGACGATCAAGACCGGTTCCAAGAAGAGCTACAGCAGTGTTCTCCAGACAGACTGCATGGTGAGAGAGATGAATTGGCTGAAGAGGTACAGAATCTGGAAAAGGAACTCTCATCTTTGCAGGAGAGCCATGGTCGTCTAAATGAGCGCAAGGAACAGTTGGAATCAGCCGAGGAACTCTCACATTTACGGGAGCAGCGTAACGTCCTCATGGCAGAACTCACGGATGCAGCCCGCCGCTGGAGTGCGCTAACCATGTGCCTTCGCTTTCTGCAAAAAGGTCGTCAGATTTATGAGAAGGAAAGGAAGCAACCGGTCGTAAAGGAATCTGAACACTTCTTTCGGGCCATAACGAATGGCCGCTATCAAACAATCGTGGCACCGCAGGGTGAAGAACGCATTCAGGTTATCGGGGCCAATGACAATCGATATGAGTTGGACATGCTTAGCCGAGGCACTGCTGAGCAACTGTACCTATCCCTGCGCTTTGGATACATTCAAGAATTTGGCCGGCGGGCTCGTCCTCTACCGGTGGTGATGGATGATATCTTAGTGAATTTTGATCCTCAGAGGGTGCGAGCCGCTATCAGCACCATGCTCGAGCTGGCGTCAAAGAATCAGATACTTTTTTTTACCTGCCATCCGGAAACCGTCTCCCTGTTCAAGAAACTCGATAAGAATATCCCGGTCTGGGAACTTAAGGGAGGGGAGTGCGGGAAGGCATAGAGCAAAGGGTAGATTTCGGATTGCGGATTGGAAATTAAGGGATTGAGGGATTGAGGGATTGAGGGATTTGAGATATTGAGTTCTCGATAACGATTTACCGCTTACTGCGCGAAGCGCCCTGAGCCTGTCGAAGGGCTCACTGCTTACTGCTTACCAATACTAGGATTTGACATGACCCAGATACTCAGCGGCATATGTCCAGAAGGAATCATGGTGGCTACAGACAGTATGGCCACCAGTTTCGATGAGGACGGCAAGGAGAATCATTTCACGGTTGATAAGTTGTTTTCCATAGGCAGTCATGCCTTTATCGTCAGCGGTGGTAAGGGTATCAGTGTCGAGCTGAGCATACGATTCAAACGCTATGCAGAAGAGCGTAAATTGTTAGGAATCGAGGAGATTAAGAGCACCGTTGGACCTTACCTATCCGAGCAGTACCGGGAAGTATTGCTCGACGGGAGTGGGACGACGGTCATAAATGGAGAACTTGATAGGATTTACTTTGTGGTGGGGGGCTACTCCTTTCGATCCCAGGAAAAGCCCTATCAACTTGCCCTCTGGGGAAGTGAAGCAGGGCAGCTTCCCCTGCAGCGCATACAGATAGGTCCCTGCTTGGCGGTTCCCAGAACGATGTCCGGGGAGATGAGACTGTTTCAGATGTGTCAGAGAAATTGTCAGCTTCTGGAATTAGTTGAGTTCGCGGAAGAGTTTCTTCGAAAGCAGTCTGAGGTTAATCCTCAGATCGGTCCGCCTTTTAGAGTTGGAACGATTACTGCGTCTGGATTTACTCGCCTGGAACGGGACCATGAGCCACCAGAAAACGGAACAAGGTGAGAGAGGACTGAAGCAGGTGGTTGAATCGTTTATCGTTAGTGTCAGTGACGAAGAGGTTAAACGGGAGAGAGAGAAGGCAAGGGGGCTGCGAAAAACGCGGTGGTGGAAACAGAAGCTGGCCCGCGGGACCTGCTATTATTGTGGGCAGCGCTTCTCTCCGGATGAACTGACAATGGATCACATCATTCCCATTATCCGCGGCGGCAAAAGTACCAAGAACAACATTGCTGCAGCTTGTAAAGAGTGTAACAATAAAAAGAAACACATGCTGCCCATGGAGTGGGAGGAATATCTGAGTGGTTTCCCTGCTCGTGATGAGGATGAACTGTAGGGTGAATGAACCGGAGGGAACCCATCGTTACGATGCCAGCAGGAGAAGAGGCTGTTTGTTGTCATTTGCGAAGGAGGGGAGAGCATGAATCTAGTGCCCGAGGGTGAGAACGTTAGAAAAGCGATCAAGTGGATCTCGGACAAGAAGCAATATGAACCTGAAGACTGCGGTCCTATTATGAGCATGATAGAGAAGGCGGCCAAGAGGTTTGATCTTTCTCCAAAAGACGAAGAATTCCTCATTCGTTTCTTTTGTAGCCCCGAAAAGACCTAACTATAAGAATCTATTAAATATTTTCTCAGGCCGATGCCCGGTTATCTTAACAGTACAATCGCGCAAAATTGCAGCTCTGAAGTCCCCCTTTGTAAAGGGGGGGCAGGACCGCTTGAGTGAGACAATCCCCCTCAACCCAAAGGGTTTTGGGAGAGTTGGATGAGATTGCCAGCGCTGTTCCTGCTGCAGTCACCTAGCTCTAAGGGAAAACCTCCCACAGAATTTTCGCTTGTAATGCATGGAAATCTGAGTACAATAAAAACTCCACAAAGGTAGTTCAACTCTTACTTTATAAACCGTTCGGGGGTCGTCTAAGGGCAGGACAGGGGTCTTTGGCACCTCTAATCTAGGTTCGAATCCTAGCCCCCGAGCCAATTTAATAAAGGGCCTCCCCGCAGGGAAGGCCCTTTATTAAATTGGCCCGTAGGTTGTTGATGAGAATCTTGCGGTGAGCTTGTGCTGAGCGCAGCGAAGTAAATCCTAGCCCCACTAAAG
>PPDG01000028.1 GCA_002899795.1 Desulfobacteraceae bacterium
AGAACAACCTGATGTTTTTTGCGAGGTAATCCAGAAGCCAGACCCCCTGTTGATGGGAACATGGGAGGGTCATTATACCAGAGCAGCGGATGTAGCCAAGATGGACAAAAACTATATAAAGTATCGATTGATAGAATACGATGGCAAATACGCCCTTTACTTTTATCGCACCTGGCAAAGCGGACAAAAAAAGGTAAAACAATGGAAAAAGTGGACTATCAACGGCCAGGAAATATCGGCACCGGGTGGTTATGGGGTGAGGATATTCGTACGGGGCAGTGATGTCTATTTTGCCATTCGAGAACTCAAAGAGCCAGCCAAGATGTCACGGGTCGTAGAATAATGCGTCATTAGACAATTGAGCCGGGCGCAGCCCTAAATGCTTCATCAGGGCGAAATGTGAGACAAGCCAAGCGATCCGGAAGTGCACATTACATACTCCACACTTTGTCATTCGAGATCCAGCCACCACATATGGTAACTGCCGAGGATCCTATCTGGTGCCTAGTTCTCAATGCGCGCTCAGCCTGTAGCGAAGATAGGTGTAGCGTCTCTGGGTCTTATCATTGTTCACCGCAATGGACAGAGCTTTCTTGGTACCAACCAGCACAACCAGTTCTCTGCCCCTGGTCACAGCGGTGTATATCAGATTGCGTTGGAGGAGGATGTAGTGTTGTGTCAAGACGGGAAGTATTACCGCCGGGTATTCTGAACCCTGAGATTTATGCACCGATATGGCATACGCCAAAACAACTTCATCCAGTTCGGCGTAGTCGTAGGAAACCTCACCGGTATCAAAGACGATCATCACTTCTTGGTTTATGGAATCGATGCTCTTAATCCTGCCAATATCACCATTAAAAATCTCTTTGTCATAATTGTTTCTGATTTGCATTACCTTGTCGTTGACCCGGAACTGCACGCCACCCCGGATTATCCCCTGTTCTCCGGGGTTGAGCTTCTTTTGCAACTCCGCGTTCAGATTCTCAGCCCCCACCACACCTTTGTGCATGGGAGTCAGCACTTGAATGTCATCAAGCGGATCAAACCCGAAACGTCTGGGTATGCGCTCTTTGGCGAGCTCCAGTATTATCCTCAGAACCTCATCCGGATCTTCCTGCTCGATGAAGTAGAAGTCCTGATCAGGCCGGTCTGGAGTCTCAATTGTGGGAAGTTCACCGCTGTTGATTCTGTGAGCGTTTACGATGATGGAACTCTCCTGGGCCTGGCGAAAAATCTCATTAAGCTCCACCACTTTGGCTGCACCCGAGTCGATGATATCTTTCAGAACATTGCCAGCTCCAACCGATGGTAACTGGTTTACATCGCCCACCAGAATGAACGTGGCCTCCGAAGGAACAGCCTTCAACAAATGGTGCATAAGTGTGGTGGCCATCATCGAGGCTTCGTCAACGATAAGGAGATCGCATGTAAGTGGCCGTTCCTGGTTCCTCTGAAATCCCCCTCTTTGCATGCTGTACTCCAACAGCCGATGGAGAGTCTTGGCTTCATGTCCCGTGGCCTCACTCATCCGTTTGGCTGCCCTGCCGGTCGGCGCAGCCAGCATTATATTTACCCCTAGTTTGGCAAATATCTTCAAGACCGCGTGGATGATCGTGGTTTTGCCGGTTCCCGGTCCACCGGTGATTACCAGTACCTTGTCCTCAACTGCTGCCTTTATCGCCTTTACCTGTCTCTCTGCCAGGGTGATATCAAGTTGCTCCTGGACCCAGTCGATGGCTTTAGCGGTAGCGATCTTTCTGATCGATTTGGCAGCGCTGATCAAACCTTTTAGCCGGGAGGCAATGCTGGCTTCGGAGAAGTGAAACTTCGCCAGGTAGACAGCTTTGTAGTTTTCGCGAAACTCCTCAATGTCCTGGTTCAAATCCTCTATGACAACCTTTTTGTCCAGGGCAATTTTGGCGAACGACTTGACCACCACTTCCCGCTCCACCTGGAGGATTCCCTGGCACTTTTCCACCAGTGGTTCATAGGGGTAGTAGACATGGCCTTCCTCGGCCAGTTGATTGAGGACGTAGAGGATTCCTGCTTCAGCTCGCAATTCAGAGTCTTTGGCGAATCCTAGTTTTTCGGCGATGCCATCTGCCGTGACGAAACCAATGCCGAATACGTCTGTGGCCAGAGTGTAAGGGTTCTGCTTGACCACCTCAATGGACTTCCTGCCGTAGCGCTTGAAGATCTTGGTGGCATAACCTGAACTCACGCCATGAGATTGCAGAAAGATCATTACCTCCCGGATTTCCTTTTGCTCGGCCCAGGCCCTTCTAATCATCTTGATTCGTTTTCTGCCTATGCCCTCAACCTCCGCAAGCCTATCCACCTGCTGCTCAATTACCTCAAGAGTCTCCTTGCCGAATTTTTCCACAATCCGCTCGGCCATCACCGGGCCGATGCCTTTGATAAGCCCGGAACCCAGGTATTTTCCAATGCCATATACGGAAGCTGGGATTTTAGTATCGTAGTGGGCTATTTTGAACTGCTCGCCGTATCTGGGGTGTTTCACCCACTCGCCCTTCATTTTGATGATCTCCCCCACCTTAGGGGCCGCTATATTTCCCACCGCGGTCACCAGCCCTCTATGGCCATCCACCTTTACCTTGGCGATGGTAAAGCCGGTCTCCACACTGGTGTAGGTGATTTTCTCTATCTGGCCTTCGAGTTCGGCGAACATTTCTTAGAAGCCCTTTCCCACTGATTGCGATTCGTTATACCACAATCCAAGAGAGGAATTCGTTGTTTGTACAGTGGAGGGAGGTTTGTTGAGGAAGCATAGCGGTGGTAGTGGTGAAGCAATGCAAAATATCAAATTCCAAACACCAAATCTTAAGGTTTCAGGTGTCGGGTGTCAGGTGTCAGGGAAGAATAATAAAGAAAACTGAAACCTGAAACCTCCACTAGAGGGTGCGGTGCGGCAAGCTCTCAATTTTTCCTGCTGGTGTGATTTTGACATAAACCAGTTTTCGCTGCAATTCCCTGATGGTAGAGGCCCCAGCATACGTCATTCCGGATCTCAAACCTCCGACGATATCTGCGATGATGTAATCTTCGTTATTGCTGAAAGGAACTTCGGTTGAGACGCCTTCGGCTGTCCTCCATTCAGCCATGCCGCCATGGTAATCGTCCTGTACTTCACTGCTGGCCATGCCGCGAAATATCTTCACCTTGGTTTCTTCTCCGCCTTTTCCCACTTTTGTCAAAACTTCCCCTGGAGTAGGGGTGGTGCCGGCGAGCATGCTCCCCACCATGACAAAATCCGCCCCGAATGCCAGTGCTTTTACAATATCACCAGATGTCCGAATGCCTCCGTCGGCGACAATGGATCGGCTCACTCTTGAACACTCTTGTATTGCGGTAAGATTAGGCACCCCGAAACCAGTCTTAATACACGTTGTGCAAACTGCACCACCGCCGATTCCCACCTTAATTATGTCTGCTCCACATGAAGCCAGGTAGTCAGCGCCGGCATACGTTGCCACATTGCCGGCCATGAGGCATGCTTCTTTGCCCAACATATCCCTGATGTTCTTGAGAGTCTTACCGACATATTTTGCATGCGCATGTGCCACATCGACACAGAACAGATTGGCGCCAGCACCTTTCAAGGCCTCTGCCCTTTCCAAGTCCTCAGCGGCACAACCAATAGACACAAATACACCAGATTCACACTTCTTATAGATCTCCACGTTCTTGTCTATTGACATGAAACGATGCAATACACCGATGCCACCCTTTGCCCCTATGAAATTGACCATTTCTGCTTCAGTGATCGTATCCATGTTGGCGGTCATAAGGGGGAGGTCCAAAGACAGCTTTCCTGTTCTGTCTTGCACCGAAATATCAACGACTTTTCTGGACTCCCAATGATTGTAAGAAGGAACTAAAAGAACATCATCATACGTGATTGCCTCATTCATGACTCCACCTCACTGAGCTTTTCTTTCAACCTGGTAACAAAGCGGCTTCTGGACGCTTCGTCTCCCCTGATCCGCTCTTTGACTCCCTTCCATGTGGGTGAACAGGTTTTGTACTCTACCTCCACCAGCTCATGGATTATCCTGTCTATCTCTTTCTTGTTCTCCGGAGTAATTTCAATCCCGGCCTCTTTCAAAACATCTTTCATATGCCTAAAGTAGCAGGACATTTCTTTCCCCTTTGTCTTCTTCACTAAGTTAACCCTGATATTTCATGAATGACTTGCTGCGACCACGGATATGGCCGTCCTTCCTGGCGTCCTCGGGTGTCGGCTCCTGCGACGTACCATTCAGGTACGCCTCGGAACCATCACCCTGCGGTTGCCAGGTGGCACGCCCACCTTCGTTGTCTCGCGACAGCAATTCATAAAATATCAGGGTTAAGCGAATTTTGATATTGGGATAAGCTATCAGGAGGTGAGGACGGCTGTCAAGAAAACGAACCGTAATGGCTAGCCCGGATTACACTTCAGTGCTGTGCTTGAATAAGGTCGGCGATCCGCTTCGGGCTCAACTGGTGGAGTGAATTGACCACCAGATGCGCCTGAGTAAACCTGTCAGCTGGGGCGGTACCCAACAAAGCGATGGCAGTCATGCCACCTGTAACGGCCGCTGCTATTCCCACCGGCGCATCTTCGATTACAGCACAATGAGATGGCTCTAGGCCCAGTCGCTGGGCTGCAAGGAGAAAAACCCGAGGATCTGGTTTGCCCTGGGTCACGTCACTTCCCGTGACAATGGCGCTGAAGGCCTGCCTCCGGTCCAGTCTCTCCAAAGTCATCTCTACGTTTGCGGGCGGAGCAGAGGAGCCCACGGCGAGCACCAACCCCGCCTCCACCAAAGCGTCGATGAGTTGGACTGCGCCGTCCATGGCAGGTAAGTTCCGTTGCAAAGATTCGCGGTACAGAGCTTGTTTTCGGCGGTGAATCGAGACGATCTGCTGCTCAGGAAATTCTGGGCCCCAAACCTCGCGAGCAATCTCCCGGCCTCTGCGTCCGAACAGTGAACGGAATTCGGACTCAGTAATTACGATGCCATCCTCTTCCGCCAGGGACATCCAGCACTCAAAGTGCATCTGATAGGAATCCAACAGCACCCCGTCAACATCGAAAATCACGCCCAGCCGTGCTTCTGTGATGTATGACATTTACTAATCTTTAGAACATTCTATACAGCGGCCGTATTCGTCAACACATTCAGTGCAGTGGAGTCTATTACAAACCCGGCATTCAGTCATAACATCACCTGCATGGGATTCATGGCCTTTATCGCAGGCAGCGCATACAAATTCAGGATCTGACATTTTCATACCTCCTCCGGTTACTGCTACTAGTTTCACCTGTTAAGAATCGCCAGATTGATGTCTCAAATATAAGGGTGAAACCCTCATTGTCAACAGAGTTCTCTCTGACTCGTGTCGCCACGTGTGAGCTGGTAGCTTTCAGAACAGGAAACGAAAAAAGATGAGAAAATGCCTACCCCTGCCCTGAAAACCATGTTAATATCCTAGGAATTAAGTCGAATTTATGCTACCTCACCTCGTTCTCCTGCTCCGTCCACTTCGAGACCCATAGCCAGGTGAGAAGTAGATTTGTTGTTCGTGCCCGTACGAAAAACCCAATTTCTTTGACTTACGCTAAAGCGATTTTCTGTCCGGCTGATATGAATTAATCTACCTGGGAGTGGTGTGAAAGCCCCACTGCTTTTCCCTCTGCAGGCAGGAGTTCCACCTACACTAATGGATTTGTCCTCTCATCCCGACCTGGTGCTCGATTTCACCTCACCTGCTCACAGCCTGCGAAAAAAAAGCCTACTGGCACCACTTGTCTTGCTGAACGGCCGGCCCGATGCTTGTCTTGGGAGTTCGGCGGGGCGTATTGAGGCTCCGGCAGCAGACCATTGCGTCATTTTTAGCTTCATTTCCTTTCTGGCAGGTGTTCTCGTTTTGGCCAACTCAAAAAGTGAAGTACCGCCATGTATTGTATGGCACACATTAATACACCCTAATACCACATACCTTGAAAGCGGGAGGGAAACATCATGAGAAAGATTGTGATTTTGGGCTCTGGGGCCGGCGGCACTATGGTTGCTGCCAATTTGCGGAAAGAGTTGGACGATGGCGAGTGGCAGATCACTCTTATTGACAAGGACGAACAGCACCACTTCCAGTCCGGGTATCTTTTGATACCCTTTGGCATCTACTCCAAGGATGATGTCCTGAAGCCAAAAAGAGACTTCGTCCCCAAAGGAGTTGACTTCGTTGTCGACAACGTAATCAAGGTCGACACTGAACAGCGCAGGCTGGAAACTGAAAAGGGTGACAGCTATGACTACGACTGGTTGGTGATCTCAACCGGTTGCAGGATAGTCCCCGAAGAAGTTGAAGGCATGATGGACGGTTGGCGTGAAGACGTATTTGATTTTTACACCCTGGATGGGGCAGTGGCCTTGAGCAAGAAGCTTAAGTACTTCGATTCAGGCAAGGTCGTTCTCAATATCGCCGAATTTCCCTTCAAATGCCCCATCGCTCCCATGGAGTTTGTCTTTATGGCCGACTGGTTTTTCCAGGTGAATGGTGTCAGGGACAAAGTGGAGATCGAACTCGTAACGCCTATCGATAACATTTTCACCAAGCCAGTGGCGGCAAAGGCTTTAAGGGCATTTGCGGATAAGAAGAATATTAAAGTAACGCCTTATTTCGATCTGGCCAAGGTCAATGCCAACGAAAAAACCATCGAATCCCACAAGGGTGACAAAGTGGGATACGATCTCCTGGTGGCCATACCGCCCAACTTCGGCGCTAAGGCCATTACCGACTCCGGTATGGGAGATCCCATGGGCTATATGCAGGTGGACCAACATACCCTGAAAGCTCAGAATGCGGACCGGGTCTATGTGCTGGGGGATGCCACCAACGTGCCCACCTCCAAAGCAGGGTCGGTGGCACATTATATGTCGTACACCGTGGTGGAAAACCTGGTTAGAGAGATAGACGGTCATGAAGCATTGCCGAGTTTTGACGGCCATGCCACCTGTTTTCTGGCTTCGGGGTTTGAAAAGGCCATCCTCCTTGACTTCAATTATGAGGTGGAGCCTCTGCCCGGAAAATTCCCTTTCCCCGGGATGGGGCCGTTCAGTCTGCTCGAGGATACATTCGGCAATTACTGGGGCAAGATGATGTTCAAGTGGGTTTACTGGAACCTGATGATGAAGGGTCTTGACCTGCCGCTGGAGGCTCAGATGAATATAGCGGGCAAGTTGAGGCAGACAGCATAGCCTGGAGGAGGCGGTCATGAATAACGAACAAGTGATTATAGATCAACTCGATCACCTGGGGCAGGAAATAGCCACATTGACCGATTCGGCCAGGTCATTGCGAGAACTCCGGGATGA
>PPDG01000191.1 GCA_002899795.1 Desulfobacteraceae bacterium
AGCAGACCTGGTGGCCTGGCTGACGGTGGCGGTGGTGGCGGTGCCTCAATCCATGGCCTATGCACTCATCGCCGGTCTACCGGTGCAGTACGGTCTCTATGCCTCCATCGTTCCCGCCATTATCGGCTCCCTCTGGGGTAGTTCTGCTCATTTGATCACCGGTCCCACAACGGCCACCTCCTTGGTAGTGTTCAGCATCATTGCAGGACTGGCGCAGCCGGGAAGTTCCGAGTATCTGCAAATGGCGTTCTTGCTTGCCCTTATGGCAGGTGGGATTAGGATCGCCATGGGTATGGCACGGCTCGGGAACTTACTTAACTTCGTGTCCCATTCGGTCATTCTAGGGTTTACGGCCGGTGCCGGGGTCCTGATCGCCTTCAATCAGCTGCCAAGCCTTCTCGGTCTGCACGTGGCGAAGAGTAGCATGTTTGTGGTGTCACTTCTGAACACTATCTCTCATGTCCATGAAACGCACATTATCACCTTCATACTCGGGATTACGACCACCGTTATTATTGTGGCGGTGAAGAGGTTTTTTCCCTCCTGGCCGGGGACCCTGGTCGCTCTGGTAGTGGTGGGTGCGATCGTGGCCATTTTTCAACTCGGCGCTCACGGTGTTGTGGTCGTGGGGACCATTCCTCGCAGTCTGCCACCAGTCCACCTGCCTGGGCTTTCGCGTGGAGAGGAAATCGGCAATCTGGCCCCAGGCGCTCTTGCAATTGCTCTTCTCGGACTTATGGAGGCATTATCAAGCGCAAAGGCCATTGCCGCTAAGACCCATCAACGGCTCAACATAAGCCAGGAGTTTATCGGACAGGGCCTTGCCAACGTGGCGTCGTCGTTGTTTAGTGGCTATCCGGTAAGCGGTTCCTTCACCCGATCGGCGTTAAACTTTCGCACCGGCGGCAAGACCCCCATGAGTGGCGTATTCTCCGGCATTGCCGTCGCTGTAGTTCTCTTGATTGCAGCTCCCCTGGCAGCAGCGCTGCCCGTTGCTGCCCTAGCCGGAGTACTTGTGGTGGTGGCCTACGAGATGGTGGATAAAGAGGGAATTATGCGGGCAGTAAGAGCCACGCGAGCTGATGGCGCGGTGCTGCTGGTGACCTTCCTGTCTACTCTTTTTCTTCAGGTTGAGTTTGCTATCTATGTGGGGGTGCTCCTCTCAATTGGTCTTCACCTGGCGAAAACGGCACACCCCCGGATCTACTCAAACGTTCCGGACCTGCAGACCGGCAAAATGGTGGGTACGGCTCACGGCCAAATCTGTTGTCAGATGGACGTCGTGCGCATTGAAGGCTCAATATTTTTCGGTTCTGCGGCTTTTGTTCTAGAAGACTTGCGGCGACGCCTGAAGAATCATCCCCGCATGGCAAACCTGCTCATCAGGATGCACGATGTGAATATCCTGGACGCTAGTGGAGTGCACGCTCTGGAGATTGTTTTGGATGAGGTTGGGGAGCGGGGAGGCGGCCTCTACTTCTCGGACATGAATCCGAGGGTGTTTCAAGTGTTCAAGAACTCGAGCCTTCTTGGACAGGTGGGAGAGGGACGTGTGAGAACCAGCACCGGCACAGCTATTCGGCAGGCGATGATGGAATCATTCTGCCCGGCCATCTGCGCCACTTGTGAGTATACTGTATTTATGGAATGTCCAGAGCTTAAAAAAGGCAATTGGCAAATATTCGGTGAGGGAGTACAACCGCGTGGTTGCGCTGTGCTAGGTGAGGAGGATGAAGGTTAAGTTGAGGTAATTCGCGGTGCAGAACGCGGAGTAAGGACTGGGCAGTACGGTACACAGAAAAGAGCGAAAATGAAGGTCTTGATCTATACGGATGGCAAACCGGCTTCTGGGGCGGCACTTAGGCTCGGCGCAACACTGGCTGAACGTCTTGATGGTGAGACAGCCTTACTAACGGTGCGTGCCGGAACTCCTGCCACTGAGGAACCACCACCCGTGGGGGTAGATGTTCCTCAGGGACAATGGAGTGAACTTCAGCCTGGAATCCAGATCCTCAGTCAGGCGATGGTGCAGCTTAGTGAAATGGGTTTTATAGCAGGACAGCAGAGTATAAATATTCGTGAGGTGAGGAGTGGTTACCTCTTTTTGGGTTCAACCCCTTCAGGCAGCCGAGTTCCTTTTTACGAGCGCTACGGTCACCTGATAGAGTTGTTGAATCATGAGATAGATCAACACCAGTATGATCTGGTGGTTGTTGCTCCACCAAAACGGAGCAGTCTGGGACGGTTTGTGGCGGGAGACAAGGCACGTCATTTGGCCCTTGATCTGCACTCATCGGTTCTCATGGCACGAGGTGGTGATTGGGATGGCCGTTTTCTGGTATGCGCTGACGGTTCCCCTTCGGCCAGACGTCTGTTCCAACTCCTCAAACAGCTCCTGCCTGCGGTAGGGGGACCCGTAGATATAATCTGGGTCCGAGCACCTGATACAACCGAAGAGGAAGCCAGGGCCGGAAGGGAATGTGTGGAGCGAGCGCGGGCCTGGTTGGACAGCTGCGGCAAGGAGGGGGATCTGCTATTGCGCCAGGGAGATCGTCCCCAGGACCTGATCATTGGGGAAGCAGGAGATGATTCTGTGGTGGTGATGGGAGCTAGCCTGCGGCACGATGTGCACCACAGGGTGCGAGGGAGTTTACCACTTCAGGTGCTAGCAAAAACAGAATCCAGCGTCTTATTGGCCAAGCTGCCGCCCGAAGTGGATACTGATTTCTTTGAAGAGCTCGATACCTGTTGAGGTACTGGTGGCGTCAGTGGGGTAGGTCGGGTGGTTCCCGCCTTGGCGGAGTTCAGCCGACGAAAATGAGAGGACCATTTCTATCGTCGGATCAACCCCGCTGAGGCGGGAACGATCCGACCTACGATTTGCGACACCTGCGCCAATGGTTGAGGCGATGACACACGAATCCAAGGAGGTAAAGCCATGGAAATTTACCTGATGCAGCACGGACCAAATCTCTCTGAAGATGAGGACCCGGAGGAATCGCTGAGCCCAGAAGGGGAGGCCCAGGTTTCAAAGGCAGCGCAGGCCATCAACAAAATGGGGCTCACCTTTGACGTGGTTATAGCAAGTACCAAAAAACGTTCACAGCAAACTGCTGCAATTGTTGCCGAGGCCATTGGCTTCCCTGTGGATGGTATTGTGGAGACGGAGAAGGTAAAGGCCATGACTCCAGCCGAGGAAACCATTCATTATCTTGAGCAGTTTCAAGACAAACAGTCAGTTCTCATAGCGGGACATCTCCCGTCTCTAGCTGAGGTTGCCTCATCACTGCTGACCTCAGGTTCCAAGACTACAATTCAGTTCGAAAGAGGGGGCATTGGCAGGATCGATGTGGAGGCACTACCCACTCACGAGGGTAGGCTTCGCTGGTATCTGACGCCGGCTCAGTTGGAACTCATGGTGGAGTAGAATTTCATTTGACTGCTGTGACTCATGGATCTCTTGCCCGCTCCCCCGCTCTGCGGGCTTGCTCGAGACCTCAGAGGGCTCAAAGTAAAATGGCAGCAAAAGAAAAAGACCGTGCTTACCCAGTAATCCCTTCTGACCGTGGAGATGACCTGCACAACCTGGAATGTGCCGACTCTGCTGATCTGGTACTTTTTGTGGCAGGCAATCAATTCATGGTCATGGAAGAGTTGTTGACTGTTTTTCAGAATCAATACCCCGGTATCAAGAAAATTTTCTATGAAACGCTACCGCCCGGTTTGGAACTGAAGCAGATCCTGGCAGGGGGTGCGCTTTTTCGGGACAATCTCATTGATGTTCGACCCGATGTTTACGCCTCAGTGTCCGAAGCGGCCATGAAGCAGCTGGAACATAATGACCTCATCTCTGGTGAGGACTACTTTCTCTATCTGCACAACCGGATCGTCCTGATGGTGCCAGAAACCAATCCCGCGCAGATCAACTCAGTCCAGGACCTTGCGAGGTCAGAGGTGCGGATATCCCAGCCCAATCCAGAGTATGAAGATATCGCTTTTCACATCTTGGACATGTACCGACAAGCTGGAGGTGAGGCCCTGGTTCACCGTGTCATGGAGGAAAAAAGGGCAGAAGGGACCACCATCCTCACAGTGGTTCATCACAGGGAAACTCCGCTCAGGATAAAAAGGGGGACGGTTGATGTGGGTCCGGTGTGGGCCACAGAGATACAGCATGCTCGGCAGACCAAGCTGGCTGTAGACATGGTGGACCCAGGTGAAGGGCTTGACCAGAGAGAGGAGATAAACTACTACATCTGCAAACTGAAAGGCTCAGGCAATCCAGAAAACGGTGCAAGATTTTTGGAGTTTATAAGATCCCCAGTGGCTCAGGGTATCTATGAGAGATACGGTTTTGTGCCACATTTTGCTACTTCGTAGTGTCAGTTGTGGCAAAACCCGGCAATAATGATTATAAGAGGTGAGTTTTGTCTGTCCCAATAGCGGCCGATGAGGGCTCACAAGAAAAGAAGTCGTCATGCCGGACGCGGCGAAGACGCGATCCGGTATCCAGCAGGATGTTGTTTTTTCTGGATTCCGGACATCCTGATGCAGTCGGGATTCCGGAATGACGGAACGTTCTATTTTTTCTAGAAATCGGTAAGGCGGGTCTCAGTACCCGCCGATAAGGGTTATACCCAAATTTATCATTAGGCTAAATCATGCAAGGCGATCGCAGAAAATCAATTCTCTGCCCCCATTGCGGCAAGCTGATCAGTGTTGCTGAGCGCAAGTGTCCTCATTGTGGGATATCGGGACCTGGCGCCCGGTGGAAAAATATTCCCATAACTCGTGGCCTTTTGCAAAGCGACCAACTCATTAAGACCATTATTTATGCCAATGTGGGGATGTACCTGATCTCTCTCCTTATGAATCCTACAAGGATGGGCTTGTCAGCCAATCCGTTTATGTTTCTTTCCCCGTCAAACGGGGCACTCTTGCTGCTGGGATCGACGGGAACAATACCCATAGATCAGGGGCACCGCTGGTGGACCCTTGTCTCCGCCAATTATCTTCATGGTGGAATCTTGCACATTGTGTTCAACATGATTGCTTTGTACCAAATAGGCCCTCTCGTACTTCGTGAATACGGAGCAAATCGCTTGATTGGCCTTTATACTCTCGGCGGTATCTTTGGCTTCTTGGTTTCATATTTTGCTGGAGTGCGTTTAACCCTTGGGGCTTCAGCCGCTGTCTGCAGTCTGATTGGCGCCAGTCTTTACTACGGTAAGAGCAGAGGAGGAACTTACGGACAGGCCATTTACAAACAAATAAGTGGATGGGTGCTGATGCTGTTCATTTTTGGTTTTATGGTTCCCGGAATTAATAACTGGGGCCACGGTGGTGGGATCGTTGGTGGTATCATTCTGGGTTACTTTTTGGGTTATCACGAAAAAAGCAGGGAGAATCTTTTCCATAAGGGCCTTGCTGGCGTGTGTGTTGTATTGACGGTGGCGGTTTGACTTGGGCCATCCTATCTTCTGTTTATTATAGATTTCTAGGTTAGGAGTATGGTTATTCGCTCTGTGCTTAGCGCTCTGCGACACAGGACTTACCCAAAAATGGATGGTTGATGTTTATACATTGAAACTATTGCCGGGTTGAGATTTCATTTGAGAGTGAAAATGTCTTTCTAGTGTTTCTTCTGTCGTTCCGAGGCTCCGGCCTAGTCACTTCAAGCGCAGCTGTGGGCGGGGGAAGGCACCCCCTCCCTGTTCCCCGTTCCTGCGGAACGGGGCCAGGGGCTCCCCCACCCACAGCTGCGGAAGTGGCAAAGGCCTCCCGCCAGTCACTCAGAAGAAACACCAGGAAGGCCAAAGGGGGAGGCTGGGAAACAACGAGCATCTGAGCCTCCTTACTTTACGCATCTCAGCTTGGCAAGAGCCAGCATGAAGATTTGGTGCATTTTCAAAGGCGACACTGCCATAAAATGCCGCGAATTGCTCGTTGTGGACGAGCCTTCGCCTTTGGGCTGAGTCGCTCACAACATTTTTGAGGAAACTCTTGTCTGCGACACAATTGGTCGACCGGTATCTTTTTTGATATATTTAAAAGTCATGCTTCGTTAACGTCTAAAGATAAGGGGTAGTAGAGATGGCAAAAAACCTCGCACACAAAATTCTAGAAGCTCACTTGGTGGAAGGTAGTCTTGTTCCTGGTGAGGAAATCGGCGTTACAATCGACCATACCCTGCTGCAGGATGCCACGGGAACTATGGCCATGTTGGAGTTTGAGGCCCTGGGTCTTGCCCGGGTCAGGGCTGAGCTCTCAGCCCAGTATGTGGATCATAATCTACTTCAGACTGACAATAAGAATGCCGACGATCATATCTACTTGCAGACCGCCTGTGCCCGGTACGGGCTTCACTTCAGTCGTCCCGGCAACGGCATTTCCCATCAGGTTCACATGGAACGTTTCGGAGTTCCGGGAAAGACCATGCTGGGCGCAGACAGTCACACCCCAGGCGCTGCAGGTGTTTCCATGCTGGCAATGGGTGCAGGAGGGCTGGACGTGGCCTTAGCAATGGCGGGCCGACCTTACCACTTCCCTTGCCCGAAAATTCTGGGGGTCAAACTCACCGGAGAACTTCCAGACTGGGTCAGCGCCAAGGACGTCATCCTCGAGATGCTGCGGCGCTACGATGTCAAGGGATGTGTGGGGAAGATCATCGAATACTATGGGCCAGGAGTCAAAAGCCTCTCTGCTACCGACCGGGAAACCATCGGCAACATGGGTACGGAGTTGGGTGCTACCACTACGATCTTTCCGTCAGATGAGAACACCCGGGCTTACCTGGAGTCCGAGGGGCGGGGAGACGGTTGGGTTGAATTATCTGCTGATGAAGGGGCTGAATATGATGAGTATGCGGAAATCGACCTCTCCGGTTTGGAACCGCTGATCGCCTGCCCCTCATCTCCCGGCAACGTGGTCGCTGTCCGCGAGGTGGCCGGGATAAAGGTGCATCAAACAATCGTGGGAAGCAGTGTCAACTCTTCTTTTCGCGATCTCATGGTAGTGGCCGAGATCGTGAAGGACCGCATTGCCCATCCGGACACTTCCTTTCACATCAACCCGGGCAGCAGACAGGTGCTGGAGAATGTGGCTGAGCGGGGCGGGGTCATGAATCTACTGGCGGCTGGAGCCCGGATCCACCAGTCCGGTTGTCTGGGATGCATCGGCATGGGACAGGCGCCTGGCACTGGGCAAGTAAGCCTCCGCACTTTTCCGAGGAATTTTCCAGGTCGTTCGGGAACCAAGGACGACAAGGTTTATCTTTGTTCCCCTGAAACAGCAGCAGCGGCAGCTCTGAAAGGGGTTATTACCGATCCCCGGGATCTGGGCAAGGAGATGGACTATCCTAAGATAAAG
>PPDG01000310.1 GCA_002899795.1 Desulfobacteraceae bacterium
AAGCTTTACAGCTTTACCCACTTCTTCATCTCCCCAGCCGTCCAGAGCAGAAGCGCCGAGAGCAGCTTCCGTAATGTCGGCAAACGGGTCGTTGACTTTAACGTTAAAAGCAAAATTGCTCATGTGTCTACTCCGTTACTTTTGTTGAACTTTGGAAGTTGTCAGGCGCGCTACCGCATCCGCTACAACTGAATTCTCCTTGGCGTTGTTGGACGCCTCGAAGTCCTCGTTTTCAGGAACTGCTGCTGCCGCTCCCACTTTGAACCGCTGGTTGAACTGGGTATTGGTACGGTTGTACTGTTCCAGAACTACTGCGGCACTTGCGTCACCCATTTTAGCGGGGACGCCACCAAGGCTTACCTGCATCTTGTTGATGGCTCGCACAGCGATTTCAACAAAAGCAGCTTCAGTGGACTTGGCATCATCGCGAGCCTGTTCGGCGACATTCAGCTTGGAGGTCAGATCGGCAACCTCGACTGTCAGATCAGTGATCTTCGCAAACATCTTGTCTACGAGTGCTCCCTGCTCTGTGTTCTGCTCACCGGCAACTACTGCAGGATCAGCGGCAACTTCTTCGCCCTCGACCTCTTCAGCAGAAACCTGCTCTCCTTCCGCAGTGGCTTCCACTTCCGTTTCTGCAGCAACCTCAGCTTCCACTTCTTCAACCATTTCGGGGTTGGAGAGAACTTCTGCCTCAGGAACTCCAGACTCGACAGCGGCAACGCCAGCTTCGGTCAGGACTTTCTTTTTTCCCTTCATATCTATTTCACCTACGATTGTGTCGGGTCTTGGTTGTAAAGGCGAAAGGGAGCCTACCTTTGTGACCTTCCTTGAAATGTCAGCGATAGCTGCATCAAAGGAGGTTACGTGGTCAGCTAACCCTATTGCCACAGCATCGTCTCCGACAAAGACACGACCCTCCGCAGCAGTTTCCTTCAGTGAATTGACGCTTGTACCTCGATTCTCAGCAACAGTCTCCAGAAACACATCGTAGATTGCGTTCATTTGCGACTCTATTTGGGAACGAGCTTTGTCGTCTAGTTTTTCATAGGGGGAACCCAAGGCTTTGAATTCTCCCGCACGAAGCACGGTAATTTCCACGCCGTTATCCTTGTACATTTTTTCGTAGCTTGCATGCACAGTGATAACTCCAATGGAGCCGACAGTGGCCAGCTTGGAGGCGTAGACTTCTCGACCTACAGAACCCAGCCAGTAACCGCCAGATGCCATGGAGGTGCCAGTGTAGGTGTAGATCGGTTTAACAGATTCGTCTACCTCAGACAGAAAGTCTGAGAGTTCGGATACGCCAGACGCCTGTCCGCCGGGGGTGTCCATGTTCAGGACAATGCCTTCGATCCCGTCTGCGTCGATAGCAGAGAAAACAGCGTTGCGAATTTCGTCGTAGGAGACCATCCCGATGTAGCGGTTGTACGCGCGGTTGCTGGTAGTCAGAGATCCGCTGATGGTAACAATGGCCAAGTTGTTCGCCCGAGAGACCATGTAGCCGAACTCTCCAAAGTCAGCCTGTTCCGCCTCGGCGTACTCGGTCATGGCTTTCGTGGAAAGCTCTTGCAGGTCCACGGTGGGGGTGTTGTGATTTTTCAGTTCGGCTTCGATGTTCGAACGAAGGCTAGCCTCGTCGCCCAGCCAGAATTGGTTGTCGCTTGATCTCATTGACTGTCTCCACCAGCTTTGCTGGGCGTGTCAGGCTGAAGTGCTCGACCCTGAGGGTCTGCGTTTGGTGATGCGTCCGTGGCGTCGATGGAACCTCCGCCCCGCATAAATCCAGTACCGGATAGAGGCGGAGCGCCGGGGGCGCGGGGGCCGGTACCTAGACTATGGGCTGCTTCTTCATCTGTGATGAACCCTTCGGACAGCAATTTGAAGATGCGCTCTTGTTGCATGGTCTTGAACGCTTCGAGTTCATCTTCGGGGCGGAGGTTGATCGGGTCGAACTCAAACTTAACATAGGCGTCTACACCGTACAGGCGAGTGGCCAGAGTAAGAATTCTAGAATAAACTTCTTCTACAGGTCGCTGGATACCGCGAGCGACCTTCAGGAACACGAGGCTCTCTGTGTTGGAAAGGCTCTGCGACCCTGAGAGACGAAGGCCCAGTATGGAGGGGCTGGTCTTCAGGGATGTCGCATGTTGACCTGACAGAGCATTTAACAGGGGGACGTAATCGGCCTTCTCGCCTTCGCCCTTCATCAACTCCATGACCGCAGAGTCGTAGTGAACCAGCGCGTCCTCTGGGTTCAGGTCCGTCAACTCGTCGCTGACAGCCTGCTGAACAGTCTCCATCCACTGGGCCAGCTTCTTGGGATCAGTTTTGATGTCGTCCGGAGCCGCCGCAACAATCTGCTCAGACACCAGACTAACGTCTAACCTGCCGTGGCCCTGCCGACGAACTGTCCGGCGCATGTCCTCAATGAATTCGTTGAAGTGGTAGCTGCTGTTCAGAGCTGCTGCCATCATGGTGGAGGCGTAGGCTTTGTTGGAGTGCTTGTGCAGTTCTGAAACGAAAAAATTAGGCAGGTCCAGCTTGATGGGGTCGCCGGTAGCCGACTGCTGCCGAGGATACTTTGTGCCGTCTCCTCGAGAAACCCACTCCAGCGTGTCGTAGGGGACAACGTTGATGCGATCCGGTAACCGGAACTTGTCCAGTACCAGCTCAGCGGAGAGCGCGCCGGTAGTGATTACTTCCTGCAGGGCTGTCTCGATAGTGGAAGTCAGGCTGCGCTTGTCGGCATATCCCTTGGAGTAATCGTAGAGGGTGTCGAACGAGGCCACGACCGACCTCGCCATCTGAGTACCTTCCTCGCTGTACTGGTGGGTGTCCGTCTCGTAGGCCGTAACCCGAAAAGAGGAATTGGCAATTTCCACAAAGGAAAATATCGCTGAGGACACAGTCCCATCGATAAGATCCAACGAACGTACCGCAGCAACATCGCTGTTCTGGGAACGGAAAGCTTGAATAGACTGGTTGGCTGCTCGAGTGTTATCTTTCGGGACAGCATTACCGCGAGTAAAGCCGCTCGCAGCAGTACCAGCTTGAGCCTTTTTTACCAGTTTTGTGGGCAGAGTTACCTGCTTACCTGTCGAATCCGGCACTTACACGATACCTGTGTTATCTGGCATTATTCTGCTACTCAGTGGTTGACGCTATACTATCAATCTTTCAGGCATAGCTGGTGATAATTATTCCAATCCCGGCTGCAAAATTTTGCCCTCACCTCTGGGCAATCTTCAGGCCCAAAGGATCTGGTATCTCCAACGATTCCTTGGACTCCGATCTCATAGCTCGTTTCTTCACCAAAGGCAGGGACGGAACCGCCCCTGTGGACGATCCCTCCAGCAACATATCCATGGCGATGTGGGCGTAATTCAGGGAGTGAGCGTAGTGGTCCTCCCCGGTGGCGACCCAAGAGGAGAGCTGCTCCCCCTGATCATTCCTGCTGTCCACCCGCTTCACATTGGACATGTGGGTTTTTGCCGTGGCCAGTTCTGGGGACTTGGTGAAAGTGGTCTTTCCAGAGTTCACCCTTTTGGCCATGGAGTCGAAACAGCCGGTGCGGTTGGCTGTGACTATCCCCTCGATCTCATTCAGCTTGTAGTTGGCCAAGGTGCCCTTCTGCTGCCGCACGTAGTAGCAGGCCCAGACTCTGCCCTCGGGTTCTTTCTCGACTAGATATTTTGAAACGGATATATCAGGCCCAGCATCGACCACGCCCTTTTGACAGCCGAAGACTTTGATGAGGAGTTGTACTCTCTTCCCAAGATAGTTATCGCCATCTTGTCGTATTCGCTCATAGTAGATACATCGGGTTTCTCCTTCGATGTTGGCCAAGACTGTAAACCAGCTTGTCTTTCCAACATCGAGGCCAAAAGCTGTGTTCTTTGCCAGTGAGAGATCCGTTTCATCATCGTCTGGTTTGCGTTCCGCATTCTTCGTAGCATACTTATCGATTACATCCTGTAGAAAAGAAGTTTCGGCATCCGCAAACGGATACCCCACTTTGAAGTTAACCCAGTCCTTCTTGCGGTCGTACTCTGATATCTGGCGCAGAGTTCTGGCAATAGGGTTAACCTCGGGTACGTCTATCGGAATAATTTGGTAGCCGTGCTTCAGCCTGTCTGGGTACTCGTGGACCCACTGGCGGGTCTCTGGGTTGAGGATTGACTCCCAGTTTATCGGACCCTTGCAGGAGGGGCAGCGTATAAATGCGTTGTCGATTTCTACGAAGGGGTTGCTGAGGTCTTCCTTCTCAAAGGTAAAGAGGTTCCCGTCGTAGCCGGGGATCTCGACATCCTCCATGAAGTTTGGAGCTACCCACTCGTGGCAGCAGTCGCACTTGACGGTGTAGTGTGCCTTGGAGGAATCTTCGAACATTCCGTTGATGCCGAACTTGTCCACGGTGGGGGTGGAGAAAGACCGCTTGTAGTATTCCCCCGGCTTGTTGTGTCCGAGACGAGAGTTAAAGGTCGTCAGGGTGGTTTGGTTACAGAAGTCCACCTCGTCTTGGAACAGCCCACTGGCTGGTACGGAGATCGCTGAGTTCTGGCCGTAGGAGCCGGCGATGTACAGGAAGTTGTTCCCGAGTTGTTTCAGTTCTGAGGAGTCCACATCCTTGTTGATCAGGTCTCGCAGGAGAGGACTCTGCTGGATGACTGGGTCGATGCGCGCCTTGGAGAATTTTCTGGCGAACCCGCTGGTTGGCAGGACGTAGATGATGGTCATGCTTTTGGCGAGGCCCAGCATGGCTACCATGAGTCTTACCCACAGCTCGGATGCTCCTACCTGAGAGCACTTTTGTGCGACCACTTCGTCGGACATATCCTTGAGGATATCTATCTGGTACTCGTGGCCCTTGAAGTTCCACTTGCGATCCACGTCCATTGGGTTGCGGGTATTTTTCTCCAGCCATCTCGGTATTTGACTAAGGTCGAATACATTTGTGGCTTGAGATCTGATCCGGTCTAGGTAGTTTCTGTGCTCCCTATGAAGAGACATCTATTTCTGTCTCCCCATCTGAGAAGCTGATATTTTCGTCTTCTTCATAGGTTTCTACTTTGTAGGAGTGTTCTTGCGAGTGAACTGTTATCAGTTCTTTTTCTTCGAATTTTATTGTTGCGTCAGTGTCGCCTTCGGTATGGCGAGTTTCTACATTTACAAATACGGTCTCTCCGGTGCCGCCGCTTCCGCCGCCCAGATTATTCAGGTGGTCCCAAAAGGTATTTGACGGATGCACCGGCAGGGTGCTGTTGTTGGTTACGAGCTGCCATACGTTCATGGAACTGGGAACTGCGTTGTGCCTAGAATTACATCTCTTGTTGCCTCAGCCACTGTGAGGGGGTTGGTCAACTCGTTTATGATCATGCACCCATTATGGTCGCCAGTATGGATATGCTCATTTACCTCGTCCGTTATCTTTCCCACCCCCTGTACCACCACCGATCCCCCCGTTACTGTGTTCTGGAGGATTATATGGCCGCTGTTCAGGCCGACCCTTGTTTCGCTTGCGCCAGTTTTGTTCTTTAGGGAGACCCTTCCGTTGAAGTTTTGCAATTCCAGATTCTGAGCCGATCCCCCCAGATCGATGACTGGGGTGCCCGTTCCCGACCAGCAATCTAGGAAATGAGCCGTGGCTCCTCCCCCTAGAAGTATTGTTCCCGCAGATAGTACGCATTGTTCAATAAACCCGTTGACGTAGTTTAAGTTTGTCACGTTGCAGCCGCGCAGTTTAGCGTTGCCGTCAAGCGTACCGGTTACTGTTGCATCGTAGAATTCTGCGTTAATGATATTGGCGGCAGGGAGGATGGTAATGACGCTCTTTGTCTTGCTCTCCCCCACGAAGATCATTCCTGTGTAGTCGCCTTCGTCCCCTACGGTTGCATCCCCCAGTATGTAGAACTGGCCAAACCCTCTTTCCACGCAAATGCCCACTGCGTCTATAAAGTTGTTGCTCGGAACCGATGGAGTTCCTATTGGGTAGTCTGTGCCGGGAACTCCGTTCACCAGATCGACGGTGACTCCGCCGTTGTAAGTACCGTGTTGAATTTCTGGGAGCTGTGCAATTGTGGAGTCAACCAGACTGGATACGGTCTGCTCCAGAAACAGGTTATAGTTACCCTGTGTGGTGTTGAATGGTGATGTACCGTCCTCAGAATAGAAGTTGCCGTTAACCCTGAGGCGGTGGTTGGCCTCGTAGGGGGCAATCTTCCAATCGGAACGTATAAAATAGGTATCCCCGAGAACTTTCGAACCGGGGAGGGGATCGCCTCCTACTGCCCTGATTGGAAATTTTACTCTCCTCAGGGTTTCGTCGGCGACCCAGTCTTCTTTGAGGTCGCTGTAGAGATCCACTTGAACATCGATATCAACGACGTAGTCCCCGTTCTCCAGCACAGGTGCTTGAGTAACGGTGATAACGCGAGTTGTTGCATCCGCTGATACCTTGACGCCCACTTAGATCAGTCCCCTCTTCTGGGCTTCTTCTTCTACCCGCTTACGAACTTTTATGTCAGGGTAGACGATCTTACCACCGGGGAGGACTGTGGGGAACTTGGCTGCTACCAATTCGTCCCACTCTTCTTGCTCGGACTTATCTCTGTGGACGATCCGGTAAGGGTCGTCGAAAGCAACGTCCCAAGTTACACCGAAAAACCTCCACTGCCCAAATCCGTCCTGATCCTCGAATAGCTTTTTGAAGTCCTCGTCGGTTCCTGAGCCGCACTTTCCTTCGGCCTCGGTACGACATCGGTACAACTTGTATCGGACCTCTTTTCTTGCCCTCCTAAGCTGCATCCCTTCGTCAGACAAAGCAGCTACAACTCGTTCGATCTCTGGAGCTGACATATCTGCCAGCTCCAGTTCCTCGATTTCAAGTTCTAGCTTCTCAGCTTTTTCCAAGCTCATCAGCTACTCCTTATGCTGGATTAGCGTAGTTACGCTCGTCGCCGCCGTTGACCGGTACAGAAATACCTACTGCTGCCGTGATCGTAAAGGTTGCGTCGATCCATTCCGCTCCGTCCTTCGCAATCGCCATAACGGTACAAGGCGCGTTTGATGCAGGAGTCCTGCCGCCTTGGTTGTTGTTGGTGTAGTCGAAGTCCCAAGCAATTGTGCCTGAAGAGATCTGCGCATCCAGCGGAGTTGATCCGTTGTCCTGCACGATGATCGCTCCCGGCGATTCGTAGGGGTTGACCTTGATTGTAGCAGACGCTCCAGCAGCCTCGTCAGACACGGTAGCCCCGTCCTGCTTGGTAGCAGTTACAGAAGCGTTGGTGGGCGATCCACCGGTCTCCAGCCACAGGCCATTCAGGCTTGGGTCAGTCATGCCTTCAA
>PPDG01000486.1 GCA_002899795.1 Desulfobacteraceae bacterium
CCACGCTTTGGATAAAATCCAGGGCGATCCCAGTGAATGCCGAGATTTATCCGAGTAGAAAGCATAACTTGGAATGCGGGATTAGGAACCTGTTGATAAATCCGAAATAGGGCAAATGCCTAAATTGAACTAAAATGACCTAAAATGTCTAAAGTTCTCGAAATGGTATCCCTTATCGGCCATCTGGATAGTCCGTGTTTGCCAGTATCTCTTCTAACTGCTGGCGCATCTTTTCGGAATGACTTCCTGACCAGTAGACCTTGCCGCAATCGCAGCAACGATGAAACTGGCTCTGTGTCTGGTAAATGTAATCTGGCACCTCTGCACGAACTTCATCCCTGTTGACTGTGTCGAGTAGACAATTACAACTGAGGCATCGGCTGAAGAGTTCGGCATCGATCATGGCCAGACGCAACCCTTGGACCACCTCACGGAGCTGTTTTTTTGGCTCATTGGCATTAACAACGAAAACTTTGCCCAGCTGCTGCCATGACCCGGCCCTGCGGCCCCTGGTCAGGAAAATCCTACCCTCTCGCAGCCGCTCCACAATCTCTTCATCCGCGGCCTGTCGTAAATATACTACGTCATATCCCAGGACTCTTAACCACTTTGCCAGTTTTCCCAGCATGCGGTCGGTAAAGAAACGCTGCATTAGAAAACCGCCTCTATTGCAAAACAGCAAGGCTTAGTTCCTTAAGATTGTAAAGAATCCGGCCCCTGAAGACTCGACTTTGAGCCGCCCCCAGAGGAGGCTTCAATGCTCTTTCCCCTCTTGCGGCAGTCTGCTGAAGTGACTAAAAATTCCAAATCACAAATCACAAATATCAAACAAATAACAATGACCAAAATTCAAAATTCAAAACCTGTTTTGGTCATTTGATATTGGAATTTGAGATTTGTTTGTAATTTGGTGCTTGGAGTTTGGGATTTCATGGGCTCCGGTACTCCAAAATAGCTCGCAATCTTTACCGGCAAAGCCATTGAACTCTGACCTGGCCCTAAGGCCCTGGTCTCCGGGAGTGTTACGAAAAAGGGCGTGGGACTACCAGGGAACGATCTCGATTCCCTCAGGCAGAGCTAGATGAAAGACACTTGGATCTAAATATTCGTTGATTGCAAACTGCTGGTAGCGAATACTGAGATGGGCTTGGCCTCCCTCCATCACAATGCTTCTGGGGTAAAATGATCCATCAATAGAAACAAAGTCAGAAAATTTGGCCTCAAACTTGCCTTCATTTCTCTGCACTCGTTCAATCCTGGTCACGATCAGGTCCTCACCCTCCAGCCAGATCTTTTGCCTCAGCCGGGCAGGTTTGTTTTCCAGTTGCAGCATGTAACTCTCGTCGTCACTCAACCTGAAAAGTTTTGCCTGTACCTGGTGCCATGGCGGTACAATTCCCGCCAACAGCAGGAGGGCCTCCCGATCCTGCAAGGGAAATTTGATGAGTCTTGCCAGAGTGCCACTTGAGGCTAAACCTTGATAGGCATGCTTTCGACCGGGCTCCCAGATTGTAAATTGGTGGCCATCGCTCACTGCGTATAGGAGGGGGTTTCCGAACAAGCCTACCACTTCCAACCGAAAGGAATCAGGAAATTCACTGAGGAGGAAGGCTTTTCCCGACCAGCGCTGTTTCCCTCCTTGCACCCGGATGGTGCCGACCGCACGGAAACTAAAAAGGTGGTTCTGTCTTTGTTCCAGTTGGTCAACAACCAAAGAAACCGGCAGGTCAGCCGGTTCGTAAATGGGCACCTCCTTGGCGCAGCCGCTGAAAAAGAATAATAGATAAACGTAGATTAATAGCGAAACCAGTCGCAGCGGCCTAGCCGCTGCTTTACTTAATCTACGCCACTCTAGCTCAGGCCCCGAGTTCACTGAGCCCCCTCAATGTTTGCTTTTTCCTTGCTTTCCTTGAGCTTGGATTCCAACTGCTCCGGGCTTTCATGACCGAGACGCAAGGCGCGCTCATAAGCCTCCTGGGCATCACGCCATTTGCCAAGAGCCTGGTATGTATCTCCAAGGTGCTCAGTAATCAGCGGATCTTCTGGCAGTCGATCCAGTGCCTTCTTAATCCACTCTAGCGCTTCACTGTGGCGGCCCATCTTGAAATATACCCAGCCCAGACTATCGGTAATGTAGCCATCTTCCGGCTTAATCTGCAGAGCGCGTTTAACAAACTCCTCCGCCTCCTCCAATCTTATGCCCATTTCCGCTAGAGAGTAGCCCAAATAATTGAGAGCATTGGCAGCCTTGGGGTCCAAAGCTATCACTTTTTCCATCTCGACAATGCTACCTTGGCGGTCCCCCATTTTATCCAAAACGACACCGAGACGAAAATGAAGACGCTGGTGGCCTGGTGCCATCTTCAGACCTTGTCTCAAAACCGCCTCTGCTTCCTCAAAGCGTTCGAGCGTTTCATACATGTTCCCCAGATAAAGGTAGCCGTCCTCTTCCTCAGGGTGGTTTTCTATTACTTCCTCGAGAGTAACAATGGCGTCATCCACATCCCCTCGTTTCTCCAGAATAAGTGCACGATGGAGTCTGGCTTTCAGTCCGTAGGGGCCGGAGGCAGGAATTGCATCGAACTCGGCCAAGGCTCGCTCTAAATCCTCCTGCTCTTCATAGGCTATTCCCAGGTAGTAGCGAATCTGTAGGTTTTCGGGATCTCCCGCCAGAAGAGTGTTGAAGACTTCTATGGCCTGGTCATATTCTTCCAGCTCCAGGTGGAGGAGGCCGACCTTACTCCGCATCTCCAGCCCCTTCTCCTCTGGATCCATTATCTTTTGAAACTCGGCCAGAGCCCCACGGTAGTTATTCTGCCTCAGGTAAAGATCGCCAAGTCTGGATCGAGCTTGCTTGTTCTCTGGATCAAATTCCAGGAGTTTCTTGTATGTCCCCTCAGCATCATCATAGCGGTTTTGCAGTTCGTAGAGATAAGCCAGGTCCATGAGGGCCATTTCGAGATCAGGTCTGATTGCCAAGGCCTTTTTGTAGTATTTTTCTGCTTCATTGTATTCCTTGAGCTCCAGTTCCATCCGGGCGAGATAATAATTTGCCACAGGATTTTCAGGATCCAGATTCACAAGCTTATTCAGAACCTCACGAGCCTCCTCATATCTACTCTGGCCAGCGTAGAGAGAAGCCAGCCAGAGCCTGGCCTTTTGTTGTTTCGGATCCAGATCGAGCACTGCCCGGTATTCGGCAATGGCTCGGTCCGTCTGTTTGAGACTGCTGTACAGTCCAGCGAGCATCATTCTCGTTTTGATTGACTGAGGATCTAGATTTCTGGCTCTCTGTGCTGCCTCAACGGCCTCTGCATTCTGGCCTTGGCGTAGGTAGAAGGTGGCTAACTCCACAAAAAGATAGGCGGCCCCGGGGTCTGCTTCCGCTGCTATTTCAAGTTCACTCAATGCTTCTTTTACCCGGTTTTGATAAAGAAGCTGACGTGATCGGAGAAAATGGTAGTAGGCGTCAGTGCGGGAACTCAAATGGAGTTTTGCCCGCTCTTGCCGGGCGGTAATCTCCTCTTCTGTGGCCACCTTTCGTCCAGAAAGAGCGCAACCCCAAAGTAGTGACAACACAAGCAGAGCAATCAGTATAAAAGCAGAATGGTGTCGCATAACTAGATTACATCTAAGTTCAGATGAATCGTCTCCCCTAGAGTTTACAGTCCGGGTTATCTTGTTGTGAGTAAAAGCCCGAGAAGAAGGATTGTTCACAATGGCGAGAGAGCCTCATGAAGAACCTGGGCTAAGTACTTTATAATGTTGAAATAACACATTTTATTGTAACAGTCAAACACTTTAATTATCCAGAAAAACGTTGCTCAGGCTGCTCTTTTTCACTATACTAGAGTCCCGTCTCAAATCACAAACTGTACTAGCCCGGATAATTCATGAATTGCTGTCCTGAGACCAGGAAGATGGGTGTGCCACCTGGCAACTCGTCCCGCGGAACCGCGGGATTGGTTCCGAGGCGTACCTGAACGGTACGTCGCAGGGTGAGCCTGTCCTGAGCCTGTCGAAGGAACACCCGAGGACGCCAGGAAGGACGGCCATATCCGTGGTCGCAGCAAGTGATTCATGAAATATCCGGGCTTGATTATTGCTCATCTGCTTCTGGTCAATTGAGCCGTATTCCACTCTACGAATTGAAGCTCCCTGTCCCGCTTTAGCGGGACTAAAGCGGGACAGGGAATCTTCGAAATGTAAGGAAGTGATTCCATTTTATTGTAGTTCGCTCGCTAACCCCGCAGCCCCGAAGGCGGGATCTCCGCTTCGCTACGACAAGCTACGGGGAATGCGCTCGCTGTAGCATTTTCAGCCAGGTCTACATTGTGGGGCGGTGGAAGGGAGCAAATGCACCGCCAGGAAGCTATAGCAATAACGAGGCCAACCTATGAGCGAAGAACTACCAAGATTGCGGGATCGTCTGGAAGCCATCCCCATTAGACACGGTCAGGAGTTATACGTTGCGCTTCGGGACCTGGAGGGATTGAATCCAGAGACCCTGGTCCTGAGCCCCCAGGCCTACTTTCTTGTTACCCTTATGGACGGATCAAATTCAGTGGTGGATATCCAGGCCGCCCATATGCGCAGGTTTGGTCACATGTTATTTCGCGAAAAACTCGATGGGCTCATGCAAACACTGGATGATTACCTTTTTCTGGATAATGAAAACAGCCGTACTCGCATGCAACAACTGATCGATGAGTTTAGCAACCAATCTACCCGCTCGCCTTTCCACGCGGGAGTCAGCTATGAACAGGACCCTGAAGGTCTCCGCCTCCAGCTGCAAAGCTTCTTTGACCCGGAAAACGGCGGCCCCGGCGATCCTCGGCCGGCTCAGTCAAGGAAAACGATAGCCGCTTTGATGGCTCCACATATTGACCTGCGCGCAGGTGGTCCGTGCTTTGCTTATGCCTACAAGGCCTTGGTTGAAGCAGGCCCTGTGAGCACCTGCGTTATTCTCGGCACCGGCCATGAACCGTTGGCCAACTGCTTCGCTCTGAGCCGTAAAAACTTCGAAACTCCGTTGGGCTTGGTTGCAGCGGACAACGACTTCATTGACGAATTGACCAGTCGCTGTTCTCTGGACCTTCTCGCGAACGAGTTCGCACACCGGCGTGAGCACACCATTGAGTTCCAGACCCTTTTTTTGAGTCTACTTTTACCTGATGTTCGCATAGTGCCCATCCTCTGCTCTTTTGCGGTGGAGGAACTCGAGCAGCGTAGCACTGACATTCTCACCATGGTTTACTCGCTCAGAGAAACTCTGGACTCTTACCCACACCCAGTTTGTCTGGTTAGCAGTGTGGACCTGGCCCATATTGGTCCCCGTTATGGCGATCCGTTCCGGCCCCACGCCGGAACGGTGCGGGAACACGAGGAAGCCGACCTCCAGCTCCTCGAAACCATGGCAACCGCGGACGCTGACACCTTCGCCAACACCCTGGTGCGTGAAGGCAATCGCCGCCGCATCTGCGGGCTTCCACCCCTCTATACCATGCTCAAAACCCTGGAGAACACGGTGGAGGGAGAACTCCTACGCTATGACTGCACCGAAGTGGATGGTGAGGGCTCTTTCGTCACCTTCGGCAGCATGGCGTTTTATGAACGCACTTGATAGAAATCTACAATCTTAAATCTCTTTCTCGGCGCTGATTAGAACGGGCTTTTTGCTGGAGGTGGTCGAAGACGCTAAAGGAGACAAACTCTCGATCCTTTTCTGAGATTATGATGAAGCGAACCGCTGCCCCCCGGCGCGTGCTGTCGTCGTTGTCACAGGGGATGTTTGTTCTGACTACCTCGGCGGTAATCTCCAGAGCCGCTCTTACGGGGGGTCTAATGGTCAGAGTGACGATTTCCATCAATGACAGCCGTGGCGTAAAGCAGAGTAATGCTCCGCTGGCACTGACATTTACCGTTCTGCCCTCACAGCTGTCGCGATCCGTTTTTATGACAACAGGCCATGCGATTTCTGCTCGCATTTCCATACGTTTCTTCTGCTCTTGCCTGTCGTAGTACTCGTCCTTGGCAAGCAGGAGCAGAACAAGGGCGATAAATCCGCCTATTAAGATCCATCCTAAAGCCATTTTTCCTTATAGTAGATCCCGGATATCGCTAGGGCAGAACAGGGTGAAGAAAGTGCATCTGTATTTCGAACGCAGCAGGTGCGCTCGTAACCCTAGCCCGAATATTTCATGAATTGCTGTCGCCAGACCATGAAGATGGGCGTGCCACCGGGCAACCGTCCCGCGGGACCGCGGGATTGGTTCCGAGGCGTACCTGAACGGTACGTCGCAGGGTGAGCCTGTCCTGAGCCTGTCGAAGGAACACCTGATGACGCCAGGAAGGACGGCCATATCCGTGGTCGCAGCAAGTGATTCATGAAATATCCGGGCAAGTCCAGGGTCTGTGCTGCACATTTCGGTGCACAATCTATACCAATAGATGCTACTCCGAGGGAAATGCTGAGAAGGTTTAAAGCGAGGAAAGTAATGGGGATGTTAGACGCGATTTATAATCATTCTACTGAGAAATTGCCGGTCACTGCCGGAAAGCTGGGTGAACTGGACCCCCATTCCACGGGGCGTAACAGAGTGATCAGGCCCATGCACATTTACCCAGACTACTTCTGAATCAACCGCAAGACGACGATCTGAGTTGGGGATATTGATAACCATCTTGAAGGGTTCTGCGGGCTTCAAGGGGTCTAGGCAACGGACAAACGCGCCTTCGAGACTGATATCAAGGGTTTCCGTGTTTATCACACCTTGAGCGGTTTCTAAGGTTACAGACCATTTAGCTTTGGCTCTCGGTTCTCTCCGTCTTTCCTCGTGGCTAACCATATCTCAGATCCTTATATTGCCTGCCCACATATTTGCTGTTCGGGTCAGATTACAGCAGTAAGGGCGGGCGGGCAACAAAAAACATAATTCAACTATCAGCTTCTTGTGTAGTCGAAAATATGAACCGCAGAACCGCAGAACAAGGAACCGCAGAATGTCTAAGTGAAAAACATGGTGTGATTCTTTTCAAAAACTTCTGCTGTTCGAAATTCCTTGTTCGACATTGTCCTTCGTACTCCCCACCCTGCTGGCGGGTCCCCAGTTTCGATATTGAAGCTCCCTGCAGTCCGCCTGCGGCGGACAGGGAGCTTCGAAATGTAAGGAAGAGATGCCATTTTATTGTAGTTCGCTCGCTAATCCCGCAGCCCCGGCGACGGGATTTCCGCTCCGCTCCAACAAGCCGCTGGGAACGCGCTCGCTTTAGCATTTTCATAATATAAGGGTGTAAGTTGCAGATCCGGTTTGGCGTCACTCCAAAGTCTC
>PPDG01000319.1 GCA_002899795.1 Desulfobacteraceae bacterium
CACCAGCAACTGCTCACCGCGATGCCCCGGGGAACACTGCAAAAATTAGGTAATGCCTTATGCCGATTACTCCTGGACGGTCTTGGACTCGCCATTTACATAGTGATCACTTTGGTCCTTTTTGTCGTTTTCTTTGACAAGGGAAACGCCGCATATATCATTATTGGTACCTACCTGATTACCAGCTACTATTTCCGGATCATCGTCTTCCTTGCCGAACATGTGCTATCCCCTGCAAAGCCCGGAATGCGTCTGGTGCCCATGGCGGATGAGGATGCAACATTCCTCTACCGCTGGTTTTTCAGAATTACGTTAGCAGCAGCCTTGATTGCGGGAGCGAGCATAATTGTCCAAAGTATGCGAATCAGCGAAGAACTCTACCTGCTACTCTACAGTGCGGCAGGCCTCAGCGTTTTTCTGTTATTCATCATAATGATCTGGCAAAGCCGACAGCGGGTGGCCCAGGCCATCTGCCGGGATGCTGCTGACTCCACCTGTGACCACTCTCCCCTGCGGGCTGGGTTCGCCAAAAGCTGGCATATTTTTGCCATTCTTTACGTAATCTTTGTCGGATTCTTCTGGCAAATCAGCGCCCTGATTGCGGGGAAAGGCAAGATCATCAAACTCATTGCCAGCCTTTTCGTCATTCCCCTATTCATCGGAATTGATCAGTGGGGGCAGCGATTGTTGAAGGCCGCCTCAGGTGAGTTGCCTGAAACCATAGATTTGAGCGAAGATGATGAGCCGGACACAGATGGCGAAGTCACTGCCGACCTTGAACCGCAAATGGATGAAAAAGCGCCTCTGGGCCAGTATGTCCCTTTTGCAAAGCGACTTTTCCGTATCGTGCTGGTAGTGGCCTTGTTCTTCGTCGTTCTCAGGTTGTGGGGCGTTGATATTTACTTTACCAGGTTCTTATCATCCACTGTACTCAGCATCATTGTGGCTCTTTTGCTCGGCCTGGTTTTGTGGGAGTATTCCAAGACCTTAATTGACAGAAAACTCCGGGAGGAATTTCCCGAGGACGACGAAGAGATGGAGGAGGGTGGCGCCGGCGGCACCCGGAAGGGTACCCTGCTGTTGCTCCTGAGAAAATTCGTCCTTATTGTCCTGGTGGTAATAGTAACGATGATTGTGTTGTCGGAAATGGGTATTGACATCGGTCCCATGATTGCCGGCGCCGGCATCGTCGGGCTTGCCATCGGTTTCGGCGCTCAGACCCTGGTGAAAGACATCATTTCAGGGGTCTTTTTTCTCATCGATGATGCTTTTCGCATCGGCGACTATGTGGAAACTGCTGGACAAAGGGGTACGGTGGAACAGATATCTATACGCTCAATGAGGCTTCGCCACCATCGCGGCACCATTCACACCATACCCTTTGGCGCCATGAGCTCGGTTGGAAATTACAGCCGTGATTACCAAATCATGAAGCTTGAATTCCGGGTCCGCTATGACACCGACATTAACAAGGTCAGGAAGATCATTAAAAAGATAAATATGGAGATTCAAAAAGACGAAATCCTCGCAGCAGGTTTGCTAGACAAGATAAAGTCCCAGGGGGTTAAAGCCCTGGATGACTCTGCCATGATCATGCGGGTGAAGTTCAAGACAGTACCCGGCCAGCAATTTGTGATTCGCAAAGAGGTGTTCAGGCTCATGCAAGAGGCCTTTGCTGAACAGGGCATAGAGTTTGCCCATCGAAACGTTACTGTCTATCTGCCGCAGGAGACCGACTCAGCTAAGTCTGAAGAAGAGAGCGAAAGCAAGGACAAGCCCTCAACCGCTGTCGATGAGAAAATGCGGAAGGCAGCTGCCGGTGCGGCATTGGCCGTGATTCAAGAAGAAGAAGACAAGAAACTACAGGAAGAGGCTAAGCAAAAGAAGTGAAAGTGATTTCGGATTGCGGCTTTAAGTGCTGGTCCGATTTCGTCCCTTTTTCTTAGCGCGGTAGAGAGCTTTGTCCGCCGCTTGGATCACCTGGGCCGGATTACCATATCGTTCGTTCCGTTCAGCTACCCCGATGCTTATGGTGACCTTGACTCTTTTTCGAGGTCCCCCCCCCTTTTTCGGATTCTCAGGCTTCTTGCGACGTCGATCACCACCGCGCACTATAAATCGGGTCTTTGCCAGTTCTTTTCTCAATCTCTCAAGATGGGGTGTAGTTTCGCTAACGGTCTTTCCTGGAAAGACAACAGTGAACTCCTCACCACCGTAACGGTAGGGCTTACCCCCGCCAGAGACCTGGGTGAACCTTGAGGCTACCAAGCGGAGAACCTGGTCACCAACGTCGTGCCCGTACCGGTCATTAAACTTTTTGAAAAAATCGATATCAAGCATTGCCACGCTATAGTTGCCCGTTAGTTTGAGAAGAGCCTCGTCCAAAGCTCGCCTCCCAGGAATCCCGGTTAGCTCATCTTGAAATGCCATGCTGTGGGAGGTCTCGATCACGGAGATGACGAGTACGGCCCCAGCGGTAGCGAAATAGATGGTAGAGAAAGGACCAATTTTACCTGCAGCGAAAGCCATGAACACCGAGAGTAAGGCCCAGAAAAAACCATTCTCAAGAACGGTCTCGTGTCGGATAAAACGAATAGCGAGAAGAAAAAACGCAGTCCCGAATGCCATGAGAGCAGGCAGAGCCAAGGAGAGACGGGAAAGCAAATGTGCTTTCGCCAAGGAGTAGTTGAAAAAACCAGCCAAACCAAGCTGAGGGAAACGACAGATCAGGTACACCACTACTGCTTGTGACAGAATGAAGCTCAACCGCCCGATACCGTGTACGGTTATAATCCCCCGTTCCTGCATTAAGGAGAGAGCCGCAAGATTCAAGGGAAGCAGAAAGGCGACAGTATTGTAAAGGGTTCGTCCCATCCCCGCTGAGGCAAGACTGCCAGCGGAGAAGTACAGTAATGCCCTGTCAGCAAGTGCCAGAACCAGAATGGCGAACACCAATCGGCTGCGGTTGAAACGCCAGCCCAGCAATAACCCTGCAGCCGCTACTGCATAGGGGTAAATGTGCACTAAAGCAGACAAGGATTTGTCCAGCGTACCCATGTATAAAAGGATCGCCGTGGTAAAAACCACAAGTCCACCGGGTACGAAAAGTGAGAACAGAGTTCGCACAACAACTGAGTTCACCGCGCTAAACTCCTTTTATGAAAAAACTGGTGCAGGGTACCACCAACTCGCCAACAACATTACCGGACCAGAGGAATTTGGAACTGGCGGGGAGGGTTGCAATCCGCATGCCGAAGAGGCTTGGTTTGAGATTGAGGAATTGAGGATAGCATAGGGCAGAGGGAAATAGAGCGGGCAGCAGTGCTCAGCTCTCATCGAGCTTCGCGTCATGTGGCTGCGCCGTCATTGGGTCACTACGCTTCGCTGTCATTTATTGTAATAGGTAGAGGACAGAAGTCAGAAGAAAAAAGAAAGGGATTTTCCTGTGGGAGCGGCTTTTCCGTCCTGAGCTTGTCGAAGGGCAGCCGCGATCTTGCGCTTTGAACGATTTCAACTAATCAACGACTTTAGGGATTTGAGATATTCGATAGCTGCAATTTTTTGGAAGTGTGTTGCCATAAGGTGAGAAGCCGAACAGCAAGCATGGCCGTGATCAAGCGTGGAACCCAGAGCCAGAAAGCGTTTACTCCCAAGGCCAAGAACAGAGCAGGATCCTCAACCAGAGCGTGATTAATGCCGATGGAAAGGTGGAGTCCCTCCAGTTCTTCCCTTCCCAGGTGCCCCTCTTTGGCCTCCTCAACGATCACAGCCGCACCGTAAGCTAAGCCGAAAATGGCCGCGGTCATCCAGAGAATCCCTGCTTTCTCACTCAGTCCCAAACACTTTAGTAAAGGCCGGCTCAGTTTGACGATTTGGTTTATCCAGCCAAGGCTCTTCAGTACTTCCAAGAGAATCAACAGGGTCATAATAATCACAAATATCTTCACACCAAGCTGGGACATGGCCAGGAGCCACTTCCCCATCATTGCACCAAAAGACTGCGACACAGAAACAGATGTCTTCGCAACGAGCGCAGCTGTTGGGGTAACATCCAGGAAGCGAGCCGCAACCATAACCGTCAAGGTAGCTGCTATCAAGCGAAAGAGAGTAGCTTTCAAGGGGTGAAGTCCTGATTTTCCCTGGATGACCCCTTCCTGAATCAGATTGTGGGCAATGAGAAGGAAGATGGCGATGAGGCTCATCTGCCCCTTGGTAAAAGGCAGAACTACCATGGCGGCAATTGCACCATAGATTCCGGTAAGCGTTCCGATCAGCAGAGGAAGAGCTGCCATAGCCGGCAAGCTGAGTAGGCTCATGATCGGCTGGATGAGGAAATTACCTTTTTCTATCCAGCCGCTCCAGGCCAGCACAGCGGTCAGCAAAGATATGGGAACCAGAATCTTCATCATCCAGACAAAACCGCTCCACCCCTTGCGGGCGCCGGCCAAAAAACCATCTTTCAAGAGAGTTCGCCGATTTTGCATGGTACGTTCACTACCTACTGAGTAAGAGCTTTGGTTCGCCCCCTGAAGGGGCTTCAATGGTCTTTCCTCTTTTGCGGCAGTCTGCTGGAGTGATGGAGCATTGCAAAATATCAAATCCCAAGCACCAAATTACAAACAAATCTCAAATTCCAATACTCAATGACCAAAACAGGTTTGGAATTTGAAATTTCGGTCATTGTGATTTGTTTGTTATTTGTTATTTGTTATTTGGAATTTCTATTCCTCCTGTTCTCCAAAACAGCTCGCAATCTTTACCGCCCCACAAAGGAAGTCGCCCCCCCTGGAGGTCACACGGAGGTCAGGTTGTAGCACATCGTTAAAAAAGATCAAATCACTTTCGGGAAAATACGGCTGATCCTTGACAGCTGGCTCTGTCCATGGATAGTTTAGAGAAAATCTTCTTCAGGAGGTGGATCCTTCAATGCCCAGTCGTGAATATATCTTTCAAGAAATTCTTGAGCAGGAAAGAATCGCTGCCTTGCACCATACACTCTCGGCGCCGGACTGGCCTGCTGCACCGGGGAAAATTATCATCAGTGGCTCGGGGGATTCTCATTGCGCTGCCCTATTTGGCCATTGGCTGTTGGAAAAGCGTGGCCAGGTCTCAGGGTTGTCCTCCCTGGAAGCCAGCAAAACCGCCCAATACTTGAAACCAGGGGATCTCTTTATCGGCATCAGTGTCTCCGGCCGTACCGCACGGGTGTTGGAGGGAGCAAAACGTGCTCTGAGCGCAGGCGCGCCGGTGGTGGCAGTTACTGATAATCTGCAAAGCCCCCTGGCACAACTGGCAACTGTGGTATGGCCTATCCACGCCTCGCCTGCAGAGGAACTCCACCAGACAAACTACAAAGATGAACATGCAAAGCAATACGTAGGTTACCACCATGATGTCGCCCAAACCAAAACGTTCTGGGCTGTCCTTCTTACCCTCATCCGAGCGGCGAAGAGCAAGCTGGACTGGCACATTCTTTTGGCCCATACTCACCGTCTGCTGTCAACCGCTTTCCACGAACCGCTGTTCTCCAAGGCCGCTCTCTGGGCCAAAAGTGGTCAAACATTCTTTCTTGGCAGCGGCTGGGCAAGAATAGTTGCCCGTTTCGCCAGCTACAAGATGCATGAATTCAACCGGGTGGCCCACTTCACTGGCATCGAGGAATACTGCCACACTCATTATTTCATCACCCGCACGTCCGACATCGTCGCTTTCCTCATTGTCGACGACGACACTGCCGCCCGGGCGGCGGAAGTAGTCCCGGTGCTCCAGGAGCTCTTTGAGGCACGCATTATCTGGATCCAGTCTGAATCGCTTGACCAACCTAACTTGCCCGTCCACCCCAATAACCCTATTGAGATGGTGAATCTGCCACCCACCAATGAGCCTTTGCAGCAATTTCTTGATCTCGTCTTAGCCGTGCAATGGCTGACCTATTCGATCGGGCGTGTGGGCGCACCCGACATCAATACCTTTCACGCCGGCTATGATACAGAGCGTCTGGTGGCCGGCACCCTGCAAACCAATCGCAAATCTGCCATTAGAGCACCCGGGACCTGAGAGGTAAACAAATTAGATAAAAAAATCGGGTCCAAAGGACCCGACGTTGGGATGCCCCCGAAGGAAATGGCTCAAGGCGCAGGGCACAAGGCAAAAACAATCGAAAAAACTTGTCCTCTCCTTACGCCTTGCGCCTTATGCCTTATGCCCTAAAGCTCTTCTGCTGGCAAAGCGATTGAACTCTTAACGGCGCGTGTCGTCTGCCCCCCCTGCCTCGTAAGAACAGGTGTTAAAATCAATGGTGGCGCCGCATTTAGCACACTTGTGAGTTTTATTGAACTCGTCCGAGAATATCTCCTTCTCTGCTCCGCAGCCGTTACATTTGCAGACAAATGATTTGAGATCTTTGAAAGATTCATATCCTGGGCAATGCTGTGGGGTCGTGCTCATGACAAGTCTCCTCTCAGGTCTGTTAACTGTCGAGGTCAATAGCTAAAGAGCCACATAGATCAAGGTTTACCGCACCCAGAAAGTTTAGCGGTCCTTCTGGCAAAAGTCCAGAAAAAACACAGAGGACCATTGCCGAACACAGGGGTACAACATTTGCATAGCATATTCAGGTGCATTTGTGGTAAGCTGCTGTATTGCTGGTTTATTCTCTTTGATTCCCCAAATATCAGCGGGCGGAACTAAGCTTAGAAGCCGCCCTTTTCGCAAGGAGGGTATCTACATGGGCACTGTCAAGAAGAAGTCACTGGTCTTTCTGATCGCAGCTGTTCTGTTGTTCACCTGGGCGGCATCTCCTGTCCTGGCAAAAGAGAAGCAATCTATTACCGGAGAGGACCGGAATGCAGTGTCTATGATGTTTGACTTGGTGCTGCTCAGACCTCTCGGCCTTGCGGCAACTGTAATTGGGACTGCTTTCTTCGTCGTTTCTCTACCTTTCAGCATATTAGGGGGTAATACTGGCGAGGCTGCAAAGAAACTGATGGTGGAACCTGCCAAGTACACTTTTACCCGCCCTCTCGGAGCGGAAGATTATTAACCAAAACCACGCTCCTTGAACCACCTGATTGTGAAAACACGTGTGGAGGAGTTTACTCCCTGCCCTCACATTCCCATCTCTCGCTCGGATATTTCATGAATTGCTGTCGCGAGACCACGAAGATGGGCGTGCCACCGGGAAACCGCAGGGTGTTGGTTCCGAGGCGTACCTGAACGGTACGTCGCAGGAGCCGACACCCGAGGACGCCCGGAAGGACGGCCATATCCGTGGTCGCAGCAAGTGATTCATAAAATATCCGGGCTAACCTTGCAG
>PPDG01000202.1 GCA_002899795.1 Desulfobacteraceae bacterium
AGCTCCCAAGAGGCAGGCAGAGAGGATACCTAACTTCTTTACAAGAGAAGTTAGGCCCAATCGAATACGGATGTGGGAGCTGAGGAATATCGAAATCCGAAGCACGAAGCACGAAATAAATTCGAATTTTCAAAGTTTGTCCTTCGGACTCCCCACCCTTCGGGTGGGTCCCCAGTTTCAAATGACCAAAACATTGTGGCCTGAGTGTAGGTTAAATCGTTTCGAACATTTGGACATTGAGATTTTGGATTTGTTTGGTGCTTGGTATTTGGGATTTGAGATTTATAGCCTCCGCATGAGGCTTAGACCCTTGAAAAACTTCCCACAGTAAATGCTTACCGTGAATGATGATGCTTAGATTGTGGCGTTGGTTCTGTCTTAGGCACCTGATAAGCTATAAAGGCCGTACCCTCCTTTGTTTGCTGGGCGTGGCCCTGGGGGTTGCAGTGTTTGTGGGGATCAAGACCGCAGCCTCGAGTGCCTTGACCTCCTTCCGAGATACGGTGACCTCACTCGCCGGTAGTGCCCAGCTACAAGTAACGGGTCAGGGAAATGGATTCCCTGAAGATCTCTATGCAACGGTGGCTTCCTCGGATGGGGTGCGAGCAGTCACACCAGTTTTGGAATTCAATGTCATAGCGGCGCCGCCGGTGGATGAACCCCTTTTGATGCTCGGTATTGACGTATTTAGTGACCGCGAGTTTCGGCAGTATTCTTTCGTAGAATCCAAACAAAAGACTGATGCCATTCTTTCATTTCTCACCGAACCTGGCGCCATTGCCCTAACCGAAAAATTTGCCAAGCGTCACGGGCTCAAGGTGGGTGACCAGGTGGAAATCCTTTCCGGTTCCCGGCAATTGACCTTCACTCTGCAAACCCTACTTGAACTCAAAGGACCGGCTCGCGCTTTAGAGGGCAACGTGGCCCTGGTAGATATTGCAACTGCTCAGGAGGCTTTTGATAGGATAGGGCGGCTTGACCGCATCGATCTCATCTTGGCACAGGGTTTCGCCGTTGAAGAAGTACGCGAACAACTACAGGAGCTTCTGCCCGCTGATGTGACGGTTGAGCCACCACAGAACCGCCTCGGGCGGATAAAAGAAATGATAAATGCTTATCGGTTAAATCTCCTCGCCCTCAGTCTAATCGCTCTATTTGTAGGTATTTTCCTGGTTTATAATGCTGTCGCCTTCGCAGTGAACAAAAGGCGTTATGAGATCGCTATGCTCCGCGTGCTCGGAACCCAGCGCTGGCAGATTCTCGGACTTTTCTTGAGTGAGGCGCTGGTAGTCGGGCTGCTAGGAGCACTGGTTGGAGTGGGTCTGGGTCTGGTGATGGCGAAATTTGCTCTTAGGGCAATGGCCCAGACCATCAGTGAGCTTTACCTCTTAGTCCGTGTTGAGACCCTTAGCCTGTCGCCGCTGATTATCTTCCTGGGTGCAGGGGCAGCGTTGGGTGTAGCCTTACTGGGCGGACTGTTCCCTTCTCTTGAGGCCAGCCGTACTTTACCAAGGGAGGCTCTTTATCGAGGTAGCTTGGAGAGGCGGCTCCATATGAATCTCGGCAGGATCTCTCTGGTGGGGACTGTGGTTTTGGGGCTCGGCTATTTCTGCAGCCAGCAGCCACCGGTTGACGGCCTCCCTCTTTTCGGCTTTGTCGCAGCATTCTTGATACTGGCAGGATTTTCCTTTCTCACCCCGGCCAGTGTCATTTTGGTGAACAGGGCCTTGGCACCAGGGCTGGCCGGACTGTTCAAAATAGAGGGAAAGATGGCGAGTCGCTATCTCGGTCGATCTCTCAACCGCTCGGCGGTCGCCATTGCCTCTTTGATGACGGCGCTTGCCATGCTTATTAGCATTTCCATAATGATATTAAGCTTCCGCCAGACAGTGGTAACCTGGACGGAGCAGATAATCGCCGCAGACCTATACATCTCTCCAGCTGTACGGCTTACTGGTCAGCGAGGCAGTTTGCCACTTGAGTTGGTTGAGGATCTACCTCGTCTGCCTGGATTTGTTGCTATGGAACGTCTTAGCGAGATCCCGATCCGGATCGGTGAAGTGCCGGTACTCTTGGACGTTACTGATCTGGAGGTGAAGGAACGATTAAGCCGGATCATGTACAGGCGCGGCTCCTCCAAAGATATCCTTCGTCGCTGTCGACAGCTAGGCCAGGTCTCCATCTCAGAGGTGCTGGCAGAGCGGCTGGATCTTGGCGAAGGAGATCAGCTCGAACTTCCAACTCCCCAGGGCATACAGAGTCTTGTAATTGCAGGTGTCTTCTATGATTATCGCACAGAGGGCGGCATGGTAATCATGGACCGCTCCACCTTTCACCGCTACTGGCCTGAAGAACGCAGGTACACATCGGTGGGAATCTATTTCGAGCCCGATACCAATCTCGAGCAGACAAGAACGCTCATTCGAAACCAGCTCAGAAAAAATCAGGGAGTATTTGTTACCAGTAACAGGGAACTCCGCAAAGAAATATTGCGGATTTTTGATCAGACGTTCTCCATAACCTACGCCTTGCAAGTGATCGCTATTGTGGTAGCGATTTTTGGTATCGTGAACACCCTTGTCCTCTTGGTCATGGAGCGCGAGCGCGACATTGGCGTCCTGAAGGCTGTGGGTGCGACAGACCAACAGGTGCAGAGGATGACTTTACTGGAAGCTGGACTCATGGGATTGATAAGCTTTGTGTTGGGAGCAGTAAACGGTATACTTCTTTCTTTGCTGCTTATTTTTGTAATCAATAAGCAATCCTTCGGCTGGACGATTCAGTTCAGTGTTCCGGGGGCGCTGTTTGCCAAGACCCTGGTTTTAGTTCTGGCCTGTTCTTTGGTGGCCGGATTTTTCCCAGCCCGAGCCGCAGCGAGGAAGAATGTTAGTGAAGTCATGAGGATGGAGTAAGGCCAGGGAGCAGCCCTTCGACAGGCTCAGGACAGGCGAGCAGCAGGCAGCGAACCACGCGTCATCTGGCTTCGCCGTCATTAATAGTCATTAGGTCACTAGGTCGTTTTATGACTGGATCACCCGATCACAGCTTCGCTTTCATAGGTGATCTTGTATTTGAGCGACCTAATGACGGCCGTTAGGCCAAGTGACGGGCGCAGCCTTAATGACCCAATGACAGCAAAATATGGACTTGAAAGAAAAGAAAATCAGAGTATATGAGCTGTACGAGAAGTACGAGCGATTGGTGCAGCCCTATAAGTCCAAGGCGGTCTGCGAAAAGGGTTGTGCCTCTTGTTGTATAGATGTGGGTAGTGTGGGTGCCACAACTTTAGAAGGGTTAATAATAACTGAGTATCTCCAGGGGTGGGACAGGCAAGCGCTCAAAGAGATTAACCGCGGCCTACGAAAGAATCGGAACGATAAACTCAGCCAGGTATTCGCTCGCTGCGCTTTTCTGGATCAGGAGCAGAGCTGCCGCATCTATGCTGTGCGCCCCTTTAGTTGTAGACGACTGTATTCCGTTAGGAAATGTGATGGCCAAGGGGCTGTGGTTCACCGACAAGCCGTTGGGTTGGGTCAGAAGATTGAGAAGGAATTGCAGAAGCTAGATCCAGATGGATGCTCGGGACATCTGAGCTTAATCCTGCATTTGCTGGAGAAGAATGGATCTCGACAGGGTTACCTACGGGAGAATTGGAGAACGGAAAAGTTCAAGGACATTATCGAGCGGTATGAACTCGTGGTGCACAAGTAAGATCCACGGGCATCAAAGCCTGAGCGGTAGGCACCAGTCACTACGCTACGCGCAATTGCGCTTCGCTGTCATTATGCCTCCGGCGTCATTTATGGTCATTAGGTCGCTACGCTGTCATTCATAGTTAACTGTCATTGTAGCGTTGAAACAACTTAATGACGGCCGTAAGGCCGAATGACGGACGCTAGCCCTATTGACGGCGAAGCCAAACTGGGGACCCGCTTGCGGGGACTGAGCGGAGCGAAGCGAGCGCGAAGAAATGACCTGATGTCTGCCCGCTGCTAGGTACAACAAATATGGGAAATTGAGTGTAATGGCTGTTTTGCAGAATGTCCCACCGCACCAAAGACCACCTTGGCTAATACGGACAGTGCTGGCGAGCCTTGTCCTTAGTCTATTCTTTGCCATGAGTTCTGCAAACGGGCAGCAGGAAGGGCAGGCATTTCGTCGGGCGCTGCCAGGATATGTCCACCGCTTTCCTGCCGACCATGCAGCTCATCCTGAATTTCGCACTGAATGGTGGTATTACACAGGACATCTCACCACCGAAAAAGGGCGTAACTTCGGGTTTCAGCTCACCTTTTTCAGACATGCTCTCCGGCCCCTATCAACACAATCCCCATCGCGCTGGGCCATCCATACTCTCTACTTCATTCATTTCGCCATAACAGATGAGAAAGGGGACACGTACCGTTTTCAAGAAAAGGTGAGCAGGGGGGCTTTAGATATGGCTGGAGCCGACCCTGAGACTTACCACGTCTGGGTACAAGACTGGGAAGTGCGGTTGCAGAAGAAAATACACAGACTGAAGGCCGGGAAGGAGGACATGGGAATAGATCTGACTCTGGTGCCGGCCAAGGGAGCTGTGATTCATGGTATCAATGGAGTAAGCCAGAAGGCGGTGGGTAAAGGCTATGCTTCCCACTATTACTCGCTGACGCGGATGCAAACCACGGGGGTACTTCACTGGCAGGGCCACTCATATGAGGTGACAGGGCAGGCCTGGATGGACCACGAATTTGGTTCCAATCAACCGCGGGACTACCAGGTTGGTTGGGACTGGTTCTGCGTCCAGTTGGATAACCAAACTGAACTGATGCTCTACATTATTCGACATCGTGGCGGCCAGGCCGACTCAACTTCCAGTGGGACTTTGATCCACCCGGACGGTAGTTCTGAACACTTGCTCTTATCCACTTTTCAGGTAGAGACTCTGGGGTCTTGGCGCAGCAAGAAGAGTGGAACCATCTATCCGTCAGGGTGGCGGTTAACGGTGCCTGGTAAGAAACTGGAACTTAACTTGGTCCCCACAGTAAGAGATCAGGAGTTAACTACGCGAAAAAGCACCCTGGTCAATTACTGGGAGGGCAGTGTCCGGGTCAAAGGTAGCTTTGATGGAAAGAAGGTTCAAGGAAAAGGTTACGTGGAGCTAACAGGCTACGATGCAAAGTTTCGTCCGGACATTTAGGGATCAGCTTAGAACTTTAAATAGTTTTAGACATTTTAGCTCACTTTAGTTCATTTTAGGCATTTAGACCGGAGGTCTAACTATGACAGACTACATAGTCGTTTATGTAACTGCGCCTGAAAACGAGGCCGCTGAATTGGCTAGAACCCTGGTGGAGGAGCGGTTGGTTGCATGTGTCAACATAGTGCCAGGGTTGAGGTCCTTTTACTGGTGGCAAGGAAAAGTAGAGGATGAGCCCGAAGTACTGTGCATCATGAAAACGCGCAGCGAACTGTTCGCATCATTGCGAGATCGGGTAAGGGAGTTGCACTCATACGAGGTGGAGGAGATTATCGCCTTGCCGATTATTGCAGGCAATCCGCCGTATCTGGACTGGATCAAAGAGAACACGCAACCCTAACCTGCATTATTCACGAATCTTTTGGATTCGTGAGTAATCCGGGCTAAGCAATCCTGCAATTACACCGCATGACTCTTTCCAACCTTTATGACCCATGCATAGCCGCCCAAAGCTTCCAAATGACTTTTTAGGGCGAAGTTGACTTGCCACCTCTCTTTTTTTCGACAGACACATCATTACTTGGAAAAAGTTGCAGTAGACTACAGTTACTGTTGCCAAATTAAACAGTTGGTAACCTACTTATAATAAATAGCTTTCCTCGAACCTTCCCTATTTTACCTTCCATTAGTGTAGCTTTTTTAATCAATAAGCTTCCCACTCCCGTTCGTCTATAATCACTAATAATATATACAATTCAATATGTTATGGAAAAAATAACCTTTAAGAAAATGGTGGCACTGTCGTTGCTCATAAGAGTAAGCGAATGACAACAACTCCAGACAAAAAGGAGATGGCCATGAAAACGACAAAGGATAAAAGAGCGAGAGGAAAACAAGTTGGCGTGTCCCATTGTATCTGGTCTGAGGCCGGTGTCGTCAGCAGCCGCAGCTGTACCAGGCGACTGGACTGCGAGCGCTGCCTCTTTGACCAGAACATGATGGATTTTTTTGCCGACAATTTAACTCCGCTACCTGCAATGCCGCAGGCTGCGTAGAAATAAATGACCAGTGATTGGCACTGTGGGTAGGTGCAGTGCAGTCATTTGAAGGGAGGTGCTACTATCATGGCTGGTAAAAGCAAAAGGAGTAGCAAGACCAAAAAGATCCAGGGTTTCAATATCTTGGAAGATGAGTGTATTTGGATGAAGGCAGGGGTGATCAACTTCAGGCTTTGTGACAATGCATTCGATTGTACCAACTGCCCATTTGATACGGCCATGACCCGGGCCATTGAAAAGACAGGACCTCATGTAAAGCAAAAGGTTCAGGAGAGTTGGCGGGAACGAATGCGGCTTCGGTACGGGGATGAGCGCGAGTGTCGTCATATGCTTTCAGGCCGGGTTCATTACAAAATGTGTGTTAACGATTTTCGTTGTGACGCCTGTGAGTTTGACCAAAGCCTGGATGAAGCAGAGCTTCATCAACATCTGGGCAAGCCTGCTGTCCATCGAGTCATGGGCTACCAAGTGCCTGACAACTACTACTACCACCGCGGTCATAGTTGGGCCCGGGTGGAGTACGGGGGTCGCGTACGACTTGGCCTTGATGATTTTGGCTTGAAACTGGTTGGACCGGTGGATGAATATCTCCTTCCGTCTCTGGGAAAGAAGGTAGAGCAGAGCGATGTAGGCTTCAGACTTGCCCGCGAGAGCAATGAGGCCGAGGTGCTCTCTCCGATAACGGGGACCATTGTAGCGGTTAACCACAAGGTTATGCGTAAGCCTCAGCTGAGCAACCAGCGACCCTACACCGAGGGCTGGCTCGTCGTGGTAGAGCCGAAGAGGCTCAAGGGCAACCTGAAAAATCTACTTTTTGCCAAAAAGGAGGTTGATGGTTGGGTGGAGCATGAGGTGCATCGGTTGCATGATCTGGTCATGGCAGAACATGGACCATTGGCAGCCACAGGTGGTGCCCCGGTTGATGACATCTATGGCAATGCGCCGGAGGTGGGCTGGAAAAAGCTGGTGAACGAATTCCTACTGACCTAACCGGATCAGAGAGCAGTGTAAAGCGAAACAGACATTTTGGCCGAGCATGTCGCTCGGCCAAAATGTCTGCGG
>PPDG01000204.1 GCA_002899795.1 Desulfobacteraceae bacterium
GAAAATGGAGACTGCCCTCGGTGAAGACCAGTTGATACGAGCCATTGCCCGTGAATACGCCAATGCGCGAGATTTTCTCTATCTAGGACGCGGAATCAATTATCCCATTGCCTTGGAAGGGGCGTTGAAGCTCAAGGAAATATCATACATTCATGCAGAGGGGTATGCGGCTGGTGAGATGAAACACGGACCAATTGCCCTCATTGACGAGCACATGCCGGTGGTGGCAGTGGTCAACCGTGGCTTGACTTTTGAAAAGATGCTTTCAAATATAGAAGAAGTCAAAGCTCGCCGAGGAAAGATTATTGCAGTGAGTGACGATTCGGGTGAGGATCTTGCCGGGAAGGTTGACGCTCTCATTCCAGTACCGGCGACAACTCCGTTTCTGGCACCGATTCTGTTCACCATTCCCATGCAACTGTTGGCGTATCATGTCGCGGTGTTCAGAGGAACTGATGTGGATCAACCGCGCAATTTAGCAAAAAGCGTTACGGTCGAGTAAAATACTGCGCCCAGAGCACAAAGTACTGGTCACAACGGAAGCCTAGGTCATTAGGCCACTTAACGTGGCCGTCACTACGCTATGCTGTCATTTGTGGTCATTTATTGTAACAACCTAATGACGGCCGTGAGGCCTAGTGACGGGCGTCAGCCCGAATGACAGCGGAGCGCACCTGCGCGAAGCGTAATGACCATAACGGGCCTTGAGCCTTATGCCCTGTGCCTTGTGTCTAGTTTTTACTTGCTTGACTCAATGAAGAGTGGGAGATTAGAATATCGGTATAATCTTGGACGTACGGCTGCGGGAGAGTGTTATATGGACGAGGAAAATACTACCTTTCAGGGCGCTACCATAGATATGGATGAAGCGCCGGTTGAGCAAGAGACCCCGTTTGACCGGCTGGAATCGAGAATTGACACTCTGATAGAAAAGTATGAACAGCTGGTAAGCGTGCACAGTCAATGTGAGGAGAAAATGGCAGGGCAAGAGGCGCGCATCCGGGAGTTGGAGTCGAAACTGGGAAACTCGGAGCAGCAGAGATCGGAAATTCGTACTCGCCTGGATGCAATGATAGATAAACTCGGCCGTTTTTCCTAGGGAGGCGCGATTTGGTCCAGCAGGTGAAGGTAGGGATTCTGGGTCAGGAATATACCATTCACACCAAAGCCGATAAGGCATACGTGGAAAGGGTGGCCCAGCATCTCGCCTCTAAATGCCAAGAGGCACAGAACAGGCTCCGCTCTTCTTCCTTGGCGACCATTGCTCTATTGGCTGCTCTGAACATTACGAGCGATTACCTCCAGAAGGAGGAGGCCTACGAGCAATTGGTCAATCGGATCGAGAGTAAGCAGAAAAAGCTCTCATCCGTATTGTCCAAAAGCCTTTGATGTCCCTGCGGTGTTGGTGATTGGCAGCTCTTTTGCGGGTCCAACATTGCCTCGATGAGGGGTAGTTGGGGAGGGCAGAGGGCAGCCGCTCGACCGCATTGAAGATAATGAGGAAAAAAGTTCGCAAATAGTGTATTGTAAGAAAAACAGTGCCCCTGCGGTGTTGGTGATTGGCAGTACGTTCTTGAGCCAACATTTGAAGAACGGGGACCCTTCCTTGGAACGGTGTGTCGCGTCGGCTTGTACGAAGCGCCTAAAGGACCAATAGGGACCCCACCTGGTCGAACCAGGTTCAAAACAACCTGCCAACACGGCACGCTTGCGGGGGATTTTTTTTATCTTGCTTAAATCATTATTTTTCGCTATTTTTTCTATACCGCTCAAGAGGTTTCCTTGGCGGATTCCTTGTAGGGCGGAGTGATGGTACATATCCGGTGTTTTTTGACTAAAGGGGTCGGGGATCGGGTCCCTGCCCAAGGCTTAAATGGGGTAACTCGTAACCATCGCCGTTTCATGTGAGAAGATTTTTTGAGCCTGCCTTTATAGGCGGCGTGCAAATAAGCTGGCGATTCAGCGGCTTGCCCAAATCCTCTCAACAGCTGTCAGTAGAGACAAGCTGTTTAAATAAAAGCCTTTTTAAGGGCCCAATGTAAAGAAATCTTGAACCAATCATCAGAAAAGAGGAATTGTAAGCCCCTTCAATAAGAATGTTTATTTCGGGTGTCATCTGCGGAGAAAAGTGGTTTGAGGAAACCGCATTCCTAGTGGACACCACCACCCTACCCTGAATTTCTCACCGGAATGTTCCGTGGCCTTGTTTGACGGCCTTGCGCTTCCCTACGTGTTTGTTTGCCATTAAGCCTCTGGAGCGCAGTTTCTGTGCTGATTGGGAGCAGTTTGCGCTCTGTTTCTAAAGAGTTACACAGTCCCGGTATGGGTGGGAGTTATAGCTATGACCGCTACAACAATGTTATTGATCTTGGCTGGAGCCCTATTTGGTGCTCTGGTGGGAGCCATCATCGTCAAGAAAAGTATGGAAGCACGAATGGCATCCGCCACAAATGCGGCCCAGAAGATCATCGATGACGCCACGAAGGAAGCTGAAACCCTGAAAAAGGAGGCGACACTTCAAGCGAAAGACAGTCTGTATCAAATGAAGGTTGATTTCGAGCGGGAGACCAAGGACACTCGGAGAGAATTACAAAATGCTGAGCGCCGGATATTGCAAAAAGAGGACAATCTAGAAAAGAAGAGTGAGCTTTTTGACAAAAGGGAGAGTAGTCTGGCCCAGAAGGAAAAAACTTTCCATAATCAAGAAAAGGAGCTGGCTGAGAAGGACGCGACCCTGGATAATCTCATCCAGGAACAGCGGACCCAGCTCGAACGCGTCGCTGGAATATCATCCACCGAGGCCAAGGACATGCTGATAAAGTCCATGGAGTCTGAGGCGCGCCACGATGCTGCCAAGCTTATAAAGCGGATTGAGGCAGACACTCGAGAATCTGCTGCAAAAAAGGCAAGGAAAATCATATCCTTGTCCGTCAAGCGCTACGCTGGGGACTATATAGCGGAGAAAGCAATTTCAGTCGTCGCTCTTCCCAATGAGGAGATGAAGGGAAGAATTATAGGCCGCGAGGGACGCAATATCAGAGCCATCGAAGCCGCAACCGGTGTTGATCTGATCATAGACGACACGCCGGAGGCTGTAATTTTGTCTGGATTCAACCCTATTCGCCGCGAGGTGGCGCGCTTGGCGCTGGAGCGCTTGATTAGTGATGGTCGAATACATCCAGCCCGAATTGAGGAAATTGTTGAAAAGGTAAATCAGGAAGTGGACAACGCCGTTCGGGAGGCTGGAGAGCAAGCAGCTTTTGACGTCGGGGGGCACGGTATACATCCTGAAATGATCAAACTGTTGGGAAAATTAAAGTACCGGACCAGCTACGGCCAGAATGTGTTGCAGCATTCATTGGAAGTCTCTTTTCTTTGCGGCATCATGGCCGCAGAACTTGGGATGAATGAAAAGCGGGCAAAGCGAGCCGGCTTGCTGCACGATATCGGCAAGGCAGTTGATCATGAGGTGGAAGGTCCGCATGCGACCATAGGTGCTGAACTAGCAAAGAAGTATGGAGAATCGTCTAAAGTGATTCACGCGCTTGCCGCTCACCATGAGGATGTAGAGCCAGAATCAGTTTTGGCGGTATTGGTGCAAGCGGCTGACACCCTCTCAGGAGCACGGCCTGGTGCCCGCAAGGAGTTGATGGAAACCTATGTGAAGAGACTGGAGGAACTGGAGGAAATTGCCAATTCCTACCGAGGAGTGGGTAAGTCCTATGCCATCCAGGCAGGCCGTGAACTGCGTATTATAGTCGAGAACGACAAGATTTCCGATGAAGAGTCGGTGATGTTGAGCCGGGACATCGCCAAACAGATTGAGACTGACCTGAGTTACCCCGGACAGATTAAAGTGACTGTCATCCGGGAAACCCGGGCAGTGGAATATGCGAAATAAGAGGTTAAGCTGGTTGAGCCGGTTAACTAATGCCCATCCGGAAACCGCTTTTATAGGTGTCATTCTGAGGAGTCCCGCCGAGGCGGGACGACGAAGAATCTCATAATTACTGGGTCCGCAGAGATTCTTCGCTTCGCTCAGAATGACATGGAGGAGTTTCCGGATGAACACTAACTATTTGCTAGAACCACCTGATAACAGGTAACGGACAAAACTGGTCAAACTGGCCAAACTGCCGAAACCGAAAGATTGTTTTTCATGAGAGAGAAGGGACCGGGATTGGTAAGGATTCTCTTTATAGGAGATATCGTTGGCAAGCCTGGTAGATTGGTGCTCAGGGAGCTCTTGCCACAATTGATAGGAAGCCGGCAAATAGATTTTGTAATTGCCAACGCTGAAAATGCCGCTGGTGTGGCGGGGTTAACCCCGAAGGTGGCCGAAGAGTTGCTGGAGACTGGCATCGACGTGCTCACCTCCGGAAACCATATCTGGAGAAAGAAAGAAATTGAACCGTACCTGAAAAACAGTGAGAGGGTGCTGAGGCCGGCTAACTATCCACCAGGTGTGGTGGGAAAAGGAGACGCGGTGCTGTCCACTGCGGGCGGTATCGCCGTTGGCATTCTTAATCTCGAAGGTCGGGTGTTCATGAGACCTCTGGAGTGCCCTTTCAGAGCGGCCAATGATCTCGTAAGTAAACTGTCAGAGAAAGCTACCATCCTCATAGTGGATTTCCACGCCGAAGCAACCTCAGAAAAGCAGGCACTGGGGTGGTATCTGGATGGGCGGGTGAGTGCGGTTGTAGGTACTCACACTCATGTGCAAACAGCTGATGAGCAGATTCGCTCATCTGGTACTGCTTACATTACTGATGTGGGCATGACCGGGCCAACAGACTCCATCATTGGTATCAAGAAGGAAGAGGCCATTGCCCAGCTCATCACCCAAACTCCGAAAAAATTCACCGCGGCGAAGGGGGACCGCCAGTTGCAGGCAGTCCTTCTTGATGTCTCGCCGGATGATGGACGCACTAAAATAATTGAACGCATCTGCAAAAAATTAGATAGCTAGCGGGCAGCGGATATGATGATGGTTATTCGTTATACGTTATTAGTTATACGAAAGAATCATTTTTGATGACTTAGAATGTTAACACTGACAAAGAGTTCCTTGAGGACACCCGAATAACGATTAACGAATAACGGATAACGGGCTTGTCTTGCCATGCGCCTTATGCCCTAGGCCTTGATCCGAATCATCAAATGGAGGATGTGTAAGTTGACAAACGTTTATGACATTCTTGAGGAGCGCGGTTTCATAGAGCAGAGCACCGAGGCAGCGGCTTGTCGCCAGCTCCTTGAAAACCCGTCAACTTGCTATATCGGCTTCGATCCCACCGCACCAAGCTTGCACGTTGGCAGCCTGCTACCCATTATGTCCCTGGCTCACATGCAGCGCTGCGGTCATCGCCCCATTGCGCTCGTAGGTGGAGGAACTGCTCTGGTGGGTGATCCCAGCGGCAAAACAGAAATGCGCCAGATGCTCAGCCGCGAAGAGATCGATGCCAACGGTGAGAAGTTGAAGGTCCAGTTAAGCCGGTTCATTGATTTCGAAGCGGGGAGGGCCATGCTTGTCAACAATGCCGATTGGCTGGCGCCATTGAATTATATTGAGTTTCTACGAGATATAGGCCGTCACTTCAGTGTAAACCGCATGTTGAGTGCGGAGAGCTACAAGATGAGGCTGGAAACCGGGCTGAGCTTCATCGAATTCAACTATATGTTATTGCAGGCCTATGACTTCCTCGTGCTTTTTGATGACTACGATTGCCACATACAAATGGGTGGAAGCGATCAGTGGGGTAATATAGTCGCAGGCGTTGACCTGGTAAGGCGAATGCGCCAAAAAACAGTTTATGGCATTACCTTTCCCCTGATTACAACTGCCAGTGGCGAGAAGATGGGAAAGACCGCACAGGGCGCTGTGTGGTTGGATGATGAGTTAACCTCGCCTTACGAATATTACCAGTACTGGATTAATACAGAGGACCAAGATGTAGCGAGATTCCTCGGATATTTTACCTTCTTGCCCACGGAGGAAGTTCAAGCAGTTGCAGACCTACAAGGAACGGATCTCAATCTGGTGAAGACAATCCTGGCGTATGAAGTCACTAGAATCACCCACGGAGAGGCCGCCGCTCGAGCTGCCCAGGCAGAGTCGGAAGAGATCTTCGGGGCACGGACCATTACAGGCGATCTTTTGCCCAGCAGTGGGGTCAGAAGGCAACCAGAATCAGCTGTTGAGGGTGCAGCTGCTGGAATGCCAGCCACCACAATTGCTTCGAGTAGACTGCGCCAAGGGATTCCCGCCTTTGAGCTTTTTGCGGAGGTGGGATTGTGCTCTTCCAGGGGAGAAGCAAGACGCCTTATCAAGCAAGGAGGAGGTTATATCAACGGTCGCAGGATAGAAGCTTTCGACGAAAGGGCTACCCTGGACCAACTGGAAAAGGGGGAAATACTCTTGCGCGCCGGCAAGAAGAAATACCACCGGATTCAGGTGGATGAAAAGACATAAAGGAGCCAGGAGTCAGGAGACAGAATTCAGGAGGCATAGAGCATAGGGCATAGAGAAATGATTTTGAATTGCGAAATGCTAACCAGTATTTAACTTGCGAATCTAGCATTTTGAAATCCGCAATCCGCAATCCGAAATATTCTGGCTCCTGACTCCATACCAATATTGCATTATTCCACGATTGAACTATTAATATTTTTTCTCACTTTTTCCTTGACATACAAACCTCATTCTTTGTATAAGGGTGAGCTGTTGCGCTTCGGAAGAAGCGTTTTTTTTAAATCTTGACAATGTGACGGATCCATACTATAAAATAGAGAACGTTAGTGTCTGTTGATCTTTGAAAACTAAATAGCGTGTAAATCTCGTGGGTCTTTAAGTCATTTCTTGCCTAAGAAGCCAAGTTCGCTTGGTTTTAAATTTTAAGTGGCGAGTTTGATCCTGGCTCAGAATGAACGCTGGCGGCGTGCCTAACACATGCAAGTCGTACGAGAAATCCCGAGCTTGCTTGGGAGAGTAAAGTGGCGCACGGGTGAGTAACGCGTGGGTAACCCACCTTCGAATCTGGGATAACTCCGCGAAAGCGGTGCTAATACCGGATAAGACCACAGCCGTTTCGGCGGCAGAGGTAAAAGCTGACCTCTCCATGGAAGTTAGCGTTCGAGGACGGGCCCGCGTCCTATCAGCTTGTTGGTGGGGTAAAGGCCTACCAAGGCAGCGACGGGTAGCTGGTCTGAGAGGATGATCAGCCACACTGGAACTGGAACACGGTCCAGACTCCTACGGGAGGCAGCAGTGAGGAATTTTGCGCAATGGGGGAAACC
>PPDG01000595.1 GCA_002899795.1 Desulfobacteraceae bacterium
AAAGCTCACGGAAGTCGAGGAGAAGAAGCAAACCATAAAGTTTTTCGCTTACTCGGTTTCACATGATCTGAAAAGCCCTGCCATCGGTCTCTATGGTCTAACGGAGAGGCTCCTCAGGCAGTATGGCGAGGTGCTGGATGAAAAGGGAAAGCACTACTGCGAGCAGATTCTGAAGACATCCGCAGAGATTCTCTCTCAAGTAGAGCAGATCAACACTTACATAGCCACCAGGGAAATACCCATTCGCATTGAGTTGGTCAGCATCAAGGAAATATTTGCAGAGCTAAGGGAGGAATTTTACCCTGCTCTGCGGCAACGCCAAATCAAGCTGCTGGTGCCGCCGAATCTTCCGAAAGTCGTTGGGGATAAACCCCTCCTGACCAGAGCCTTCAGGAACTTGCTGGACAACGCCTTGAAGTATGGGGGAGTCAATTTAAATGAAATTCGGATCGGGTACAAGAAAAACGATTGCTACCACATCTTTTCCGTCGATGACGATGGGATAGGTATAGAACAAGAGGGGTTCGAAAAAATATTTAACCTTTTTCATCGCTTGGACACATCTAATCGGATCCAAGGATGCGGTATGGGGTTGACCATTGTCAAAGAAGTTGCGAAGAAACACCTTGGAGATGTCTGGGTGGAATCTGCTGCTGGCAGTGGATCTACCTTCTACCTTTCAATTGCAAGAAATTTGGTATCGATGGAGTCAGTAGAACTATAGTAAGGAACCGACCAGGGTCTGACAAGAAAGGAGTTCGCCATGCGGTCCATCAAAAAAATCCTGTTCCCCGTGGATCTCTCCGAGGTATCTCCTAAAATCGCACCTTACGTGGGTGAGATGGCGGCAAAGTTCGATGCGGAGATACATTTGCTGTTTGTGGCTCGGATTTTACAGCACTTCACAAGCATCTACGTGCCTCACCCCTCCATCAAGAATTTTGAAGCCGAAGTTGTGCAAGGGGCGGAAAAAAAACTGCAGGAGTTCGTGCAAGAGCAATTCGAAGGTGGCCCTTGCAAGGCGCACGTTATCCTGGGAGACCCTGCCGAAGAGATCCTGCACTACGCACAGGCTGAAGGGATTGATCTCATCATCATGGGTACTCACGGGAGAAAGGGGATAGAGCGAATATTTTTCGGGAGTGTTGCTGAGCGTGTGGTGAAAAAGTCACAGGTTCCGGTATTGACTGTGAATCCATACGCAAAATTGGCTAAGTAACCCCGTAGACTCTGAACTTGTCGCTGTAAAGGGTACGGTTGTTGGGAGCGCAGATCACTAGACTGGTCTTTGCAGGCCAAATGGTAAGTTGACATGGGACTGTACAATTTGGATAAGATTTTCGAGCCTGAGTCCATCGCAGTGGTGGGGGCCAGCGAGAAAGAGGGCAGCATTGGTTCTGTCCACGTGCAAAACCTTATCCAGGGTGGGTATCAGGGAAAGATATTCCCCGTAAATCCCCACTATACTTCAACACATGGACTCAAAGCCTATCCGTCCATTTCGAGGATAGATCACGCCGTTGATCTTGCCATCATTGCTATCCCTATTTCCAGCGTACCTTCAGTGATAAGGGAATGCGCCCAAGTAAGAGTAGGTGGGGCTATTGTTGTTTCTGCGGGGGGCAAGGAGACTGGACCTCAAGGCCGGGAAATAGAAGACAGAATTAGGCGGGAAGCAGAAACTGGAGGACTTCGAATTATTGGTCCAAACTGTCTCGGGATTATTTGCCCGGGCAGAAAACTCAACGCCAGTTTCGCGGCCCACATGCCCCAGTCGGGAAAGGTTGCCTTTATTTCACAAAGCGGAGCCATCTGCACCGCAATTCTTGATCTTGCACTGAAGGAAGAGATCGGCTTCAGCCATTTTGTCAGCATCGGCTCCATGCTGGATGTTGATTTTGGCGATTTAATCGACTACCTGGGGAACTACCCCGAAGTGAACAGTATTCTTCTCTACATTGAAAGTCTTACCAATTTCAGAAAGTTCATGAGCGCAGCTCGAGCGGTCTCCCGGGTGAAACCCATTGTAGTCCTGAAATCCGGGAGGAGTCCGGCCGGGGCCAGAGCAGCTGCGTCCCACACCGGTGCTATGGTGGGAGAAGATGCGGTCTATGATGCAGCCTTCAAGCGTGCCGGCATCGTCAGAGTGCAGACCTTTGGGGAACTGTTTGACTGTGCAGAGCTCATGGCCAAACAACCACGCCCCAAGGGTCCCCGACTGGGGATTATTACCAATGCCGGGGGACCAGGCGTGATGGCGGCTGATTCTCTGGCAGAATATGGCGCCGAGCCTGCTCGGCTGGAGCAGGAAACCATCGAGCAGTTAAATGAACTGCTACCCCCCTTCTGGAGTCACTCTAACCCCATTGACGTTTTGGGCGACGCCTCTCCCGAACGTTATGCCAAAGCAGTGGATATTTGTCTTAAAGCAAAGGAGTTAAACGGATTGCTTTTGATTCTTACCGCTCAGGGAATGACTAACCCTGCTGAAGTGGCTGAATTGCTGACTCAGAAACTCAAAGCAAAACCCTGCCCAGTGTTCGCGTCATGGATGGGAGGAATGGAGGTGGAAAAAGGACGGGACATTTTGAATCATGCAGGAATTCCAACCTATGACACTCCAGAATCGGCAGTCAAAGCTTTTATGTACATGCATGAGTATTCATGTAATTTGCAGATGCTTCAAGAAATTCCTCCGAAGCTTGCCAAAGAACTCCACTTCGATCGTGATTGGGCGCGAGCGATCATTGATGAAGAACTGAAAAGCGGAAATGGCATCCTTACCGAAATTGAATCCAAGAGTCTTCTCACAGCCTACGGCATTCCGGTTATCCACACGGAAGTGGCTACCTCTGTAGAGGAAGCCAAGCGGTTAGCTACGCACATGGGGTACCCAATAGTAGTGAAGGTTCATTCACCGGACATCGTTCACAAAACAGAAGCCGGCGGGGTGCAGCTGGACTTGTACAGTGAGGCCGCTGTGAGTGTAGCGTACAGAAAAACAATAAAGAATGCTCGCGCATATAATCCAGAGGCCAAGATACTAGGGGTTACGCTGCAACCGATGATTCAACGTCCGGACTATGAAATCCTTTTGGGAGCAAAAAGGGATGAGAACTTTGGTCCGGTGATTTTATTTGGTATGGGGGGCGTACTAACCGAGCTTCTGAAAGACTGGTCCATTGGCCTCCCTCCACTCAACCGCTCTCTAGCAAGGAAGCTCATGGAAAGCACGCGGGCTTACTCGCTTCTCAAGGGTTATCGGAACAAGCCAGGAGCAAACCTGGCGCTTCTGGAAGAAATGATCATCCGTCTTTCCCAACTGTTAGAGGATTTTCCGGAGATTATTGAACTGGACATGAACCCTGTCATAGTAAATGAAGGGAGGCCAATTGCAGCAGATGCACGGGTTATTCTTAGACCTGCCGAAGTTTCGGCTCCACTTCATCTGGTGATCAGTCCATACCCGACTCAATATGAATACCGGGAAGTTGTAAAGGATGGACTTGCCGTTTTCATTCGGCCCATTAAGCCCGAGGATGCGCCCGCATTACTGGATCTTTTTCATACCTTATCTCCCACTAGCGTCTACTACCGGTTCTTCAGTCCCATGAAGTGCCTTTCCGCCAGTATGCTGGCCCGATTTACCCAGATTGACTATGACCGCGAGATTGCCCTGGTGGCCCTACAGGAGGAGCGTCCGGAAGGAAAAATGCTGGGAGTTGCCCGAGTGATAGGTGACCCTGACGGCAAGAAAGCCGAGTTTGCCGTTATGGTAGGAGACCCCTGGCAGGGCAAAGGGGTGGGAGCAAAGCTTCTGGAAAAATGCCTCCAGATAGCTAAAAGACGTGGGATAGAAACTGTGTGGGGTATTGTTCTTCGGGAAAATACTCAAATGCTTGCACTGGGGAGAAAACTAGGGTTTGAAGCATCCAGAACTGAGGAACCAGGTGAATTGGAACTGACTATTGATCTTAGGTCTGTTCAGTTTGAATGGCTGGAGAAATCGAAAGAGATACAGAGTGCTGCATAAGCTTGATTTAGAAAGGAGTATCTCGTGAGTAACTGTAAAAGAAAGATTTTACTTGCGGTGGATGGTTCGGATCAGTCTTTTGAAGCGGTGCGCTATGTAAGCCAACTGTTTCCACCTAACCGAATGGAGGTGATTCTTTTCCATGTGATGAGTAAGATCCCTGAAAGCTTTTGGGACATCGAGAAAAACCCTGCGTTCAGGCATCAATTGGCTCCGGTGGCAGCCTGGGCAACCCAGCAACAGACGGCGATCCAGGAATTTATGGAAAAATCGAAAGAACTACTTATAGATCAAGGCGTCCAAGAGGAATCGGTGAGTATCAGAATGCAGGAACGACAGGCGGGCATAGCCAGAGACATCGTTCGTGAAGCACAAGAAAATTATGACGCGGTGGTCGTAGGACGTTGGGGAGTTAGCAAGTTTAAAGATCTTGTGTGGGGAAGTATTGCCGGCAAACTTGTCGGGCATCTGGTCCACGTCCCCCTTTGGGTGGTGGGAGGCACCCCTCAGGCTGGCAAGGTGCTATTGGCAATGGATGCTTCGGAAGAGGCAATGAGAATTGTAGATTACGTTGGAGCCATGCTTGCAGGAACCGACTGGGAGGTCACTCTTTTTCATGTTTTGAGAGGCTTTGAATTTCTATCAGCAGGTTACGAAGGAAATTATGTGGTCAACGACATGATAGTCGGGGGTGGAGGTATTAAGGGGGAATTTCAGATGGCAGAAGAAGCCATGAAAGGTGTTTTCGAAGAAGCGATACATAGGTTTGAAAAAGCAGGCTTAAGTCCTGATCGTGTAAGCACTAGGATCGTTACTGGATCTGCCAGCCGGGCCAAGGCCATTGTTGAGGAGGCCAAAAATGCTGGCTATGGCACCATTGCCCTAGGGCGAAGAGGACTTTCCCGTGTGGAAGAGTTCTTTATGGGTCGGATAAGCAACAAGGTGGTGCAGCTGGCCAAGGAAATGGCGGTTTGGGTTGTGAGCTAGGTGAAACGTCTTTTAAAGCCTCTCTTTTGCTATCGATTCTGGGGCCGAATAGCTTGGTACCGACAGTACAAGAGGAGTAGTCGAGAAGAAAAGTGTAACGAGTCGGTGGTCGGACCAAGCTATCACTCTGAAATATCAATGATTACTTGCCAGAAGTAGCCATTTTGAGAGCCTAAAATCACCCCATTTTTCGACATCATTCCAATTGATATCAACTACTTATTTTGGCCCGACTAGAAGCGGAAGCGATTGGCTGTTCACCAGGCCACCGCTTTCAACACTGCTGAACCGATATGTGGGCAGAACAAGGCTTGAACATTATCGGATTGCATTTGCAGGGGCGGCACGCTATCCTTGGCAGTGATTTTTGGCTGTGGATGGTGTGTCTGTGGCAATTCAGGCCCTTCTGTTCGTGGGAATCTGCTACTACGCCGGGGAGAGAACCAAATGGGCCCAGACAACAGGAGAAAAAATCGCGTTTCTGCTGTGCATATTTGCCGTCGCCGAGATTATGGTAAGTTACCTTTCTTCAGTTGTTTTAAAAAAGTTGTCTACGGGGAAAAAATAGAGAAAAAAGGAATAAAGCTATTGGTATAATCCTTATTCTCTTGAACCTTACCTCAGGAGAGGGAGGTGATATGGAGTTTAGGATCAACTCTGATGACGCTGTGGAGTAATCGAAGTTTCGTTCTCAGGGGGAAGGACATGATGGAGGGAAGGACATGATGAGGCCAAATCTGATCTTTATAACGCTAGTTGCCCTGTTGGTGGGATTAATGGGTGGAGTGCTCTTGAGCCAAACTAAGATGGGTAAGACGGTGCTGGCTCGGGAAAGCTTCCAGCCTAAGGAATTTGTGAGTGCCAAAGAGTTTCGCTTGGTAGATGCGAATGATAGAACATTGGCTGTTCTTGGTGGACATCCAGGAAAGGAGCCGTTTTTGCCAATCGAACCTGCCTTACGCTTCTATGGCAACAATGGCGAGCTTGTCATACTCCTAGGCATTGTGCCAGGCAACAAACCGAAATTGGCGCTTTTCGATGGGCATGGCAAGACTATATGGGAAACTCCTTAACAAAATGCTACCCGTGATGCCTTAAGAACCAGAGTCACCCGCGAGAGTGAAACATGTGATTTACTGATGAATTTCTCGAAAATCAAAACCACACGTCTTATCACCCCCGTCAACCTGCCGCTCCTCAGCTTTGCGCTCTTGATCATAATTGGCACCATATTGTTAATGCTCCCGGCTGCGGTCAATGGACCGCTGCTCTCACCGGTGGATGCCCTGTTTACCGCGACATCGGCAACGTGTGTTACCGGTCTGGTGGTGGTTGATACTGGTAGCCGGCTGAGCCTCTTCGGTCAATGGGTCGTACTGGTACTCATCCAGTGCGGCGGATTGGGCATAATGACTTTTTCCACCGTGCTCATAATGCTCATGACCGGCAGATTTTCTTTCATGCAGCGCAGTGTCATCCAAGATACCTTCACCCACAGTCCGGACACCAGACTCCCTTCCCTGGTTCTGCACGTGGTGATATTCACCCTGGTATTGGAGGCGGCTGGGGCTGCGTTGCTTTTCCTTCGCTTTTCCGGGATGTACCACCCGGGCAGGGCTCTTTACTTCGCTGTTTTTCATGCGATAAGCGCGTATTGTAATGCCGGTTTCTGCCTGTATTCTCAGAGTCTTATGGATTTCAGTAGTGATCCGTTGGTGAGTCTGACTGTGGCTTTGTTGATCATCTGTGGTGGTATTGGATTCCTGGTGATGCTGGAGTTGAAAAGGGTACTGTTCAGATCCCACCAAGCACGCCGGGCCAGGCGCCTTTCAGTTCACTCCAAGCTGGTGCTGACGCTCACGGCTCTCCTGTTGGTAGCCGGCACCCTAGGATTCCTGATCCTTGAGTGGAATCAGTCCATGGCAAGACTTTCTTTACCGGCGAAGGTACTGGCTGCCTTCTTTCAGTCAGTGACCGCCAGAACCGCCGGGTTCAATACCTTAAATTTTGGCAAGATGGCAAATGTCACCTTGCTTTTTACCATCCTGCTCATGTTCATTGGAGCCGCTTCAGGATCCACAGGGGGCGGCATCAAAGTCAACACCTTGGGGGTTCTTTTTGCCCTCAGTCGGTCACGGCTTCGGGGTGAGGAAGCGACGAGTATTTTCCGCCGTACTCTAACAGCCGAAACCGTTGGCCGAGCTATCTCCGTGTTCGTTGTGGCCGTAATAGTTATCTATGCTGCCACCATGGCCCTAACCGTAAGTGA
>PPDG01000557.1 GCA_002899795.1 Desulfobacteraceae bacterium
ATATCGAAGTGAAAAACATTGTCTCATTGCTTTCAAAAACTTCTGCTGTTCGAAATTCCTTGTTCGACATTCGATATTCAAAATACAAGAGAGGCTGAATTCCGCTCTAAGCTGGATTGAAAATTCGGCACAATATAACTTCAGGCAAAGCCATTGAACTTTGACCCCCGCAAGGCGGGATCGTGGACTGGCCCTAAGACCAGGTTTTCGATGTTGAATAAATTATCTCGTTCAAACCAGCCAAAAATACTCCACTTTTATTGCTCGTCTTATCCCTTGTTATTTCGTGCCTGGTGGTTACAATAAAAGAATGTCTTGGAATCACATTTTACTGGTGGAAGATGATGACTCTCTGCGCCTCACCCAGGCCATGTACCTGGAACGTGAAGGCTTTCAGGTAACTGCTGTTGGCAGCGGTGCTGAGGCAGTAAACCTTATTGCCGTTGATCAATATCAAGCAGTGGTCACTGACCTCCGCCTGGACGAAGTTGATGGTCTCGAGGTTCTGGCAGCAGTCAAGAGGCGGTCTCCAGAGACAGAAGTGATCCTCATCACCGGCTTCGGGTCAGTTGACACCGCTGTTGAAGCCATGAAGTCCGGGGCCTACGACTACCTTACCAAACCGGTCGATCCTGACGATCTTGTACTCACCTTGAAAAAAGCAATCGAGCGGCGGCAGTTACGCCGTCAAGTCGCCTACCTCCAGAAAGAGGTAGCAGAGCAGGCAGGACTGGGCCACATTGTCGCAGTTAGCTCTGAGATGAAGCAGATTATGACACTCATTCAACAGGTTTCCCAAAACGACTCCACCGTGCTCATAGAAGGAGAAAGTGGCACAGGAAAAGAGCTAATGGCCAAGTATATTCATCACACCGGCCATAGGGCTGGTGGCCCGTTTGTGCCGATCAACTGTGGTGCTCTTCCCGAAAATCTTCTTGAAAGCGAACTGTTTGGTCACGTCAAAGGCTCTTTCACCGGCGCCATCAAAGACAAGAAAGGTCTGTTTGAGGTTGCTGATGGTGGCACCCTTTTCCTTGACGAAATCGGTGAAACCAGCCCTGGCTTCCAGGTCAAACTTTTGCGTGTCCTGGAAGATGGTACCTTGAGAAGGGTTGGCGGCACCTCTGAGTACAAGGTAAATGTGCGGATTATCGCAGCCAGCAATAAGGATCTGGGCCGTTTAGTCCAGAAAGGACAATTCCGCCGGGACCTTTACTATCGCCTCAAAGTAATACCTATTTTGCTACCTCCACTCCGGGATAGACCGGCGGACATTAAGCCGTTAGCAGAGCATTTCGTATCCCACTACACAGACCGCATGGGTAGGAGACAGAGTTCCCTCTCGCCGGAAGCAATGAAGAGGCTGAAGTCCCACTCTTGGCACGGCAACGTGCGAGAGCTGGAGAATGCCATTGAACGAGCGCTAATCTTTTGCCAAAGTGAAGAGATCCAACCTGCTGATCTGCCACTAGAAGCTTGCACGCCCTCTGTCGAAGAATTTGTTCCCTCTGAGATTAGCAGCGATCTGAGCCTGGAAGCCATGGAACAGACTCACATACGTCAGATCTTGGCACACTGTCAGTGGAACCGCAGCCGTGCTGCTCGAGAACTGGGCATTGGCTATAATACCCTCTGGAGGAAGATGAAGAAGTATGGCATAGAACCACCAGATTAAAAGACTTTAGCAAATCCGAATATCGAATATCGCAGAGATTCAGGAATTCAGGGATTTAGGAATTCAGTGATTAAGGGATTAGAATTTACCTCGTCCTCGTTCTAAATATTGAGAGACGTAAGTTGATATAAATTGCAATTTACAATGACTAAGTTTTCAGCTTTTTTATTTTTTCCCCCTGACACCTGACACCCGACACCTGAAACCTTGAGACTTGGTGCTTCGTGCTTCGGATTTCGGATTTTTACCGATCGACGTTAAAGGGGAAATATTCGTACATAAGGTAACAGAAGGTGTCTAAAGAAACCAACGACCGAATTCGGGATGAGCGCGACCACTTGCGCGCTATTCTCGAAAACCTCATGGATGGAGTGTTCATAACCAATCGTGACTTTCGCATTGAGTTTATGAACCAAGATCTGCTCTACCAGTTTGGTGACGGCACCGGTAAGAGATGTTGTGAATTCTTCGGCCTTTCTTCAACCAATTGTCTAAGGTGCCATGAAGGAATGAGCGCTTTTGGCCCACCCCAACGGTTGGAATGGACCTCGCTCGACACCGGCAGTACTTACGACATGTTGGTTTCACCACTTACCAATCTAGACGGTACCAACTCCAGGCTACACATTCTACGCGACGTTACTGAACAAAAGAAACTGGAAGCGCGAATACTGGAGTACTCTCACCATCTTGAGGAAAAGGTGGCAAAACAGGCGGACCGGCTGAGACGCCAAGAGCGTCTTGCTCTTCTCGGTGAGATCGCCTCTGGTCTGGCCCACGAGATTCGCACCCCCCTTGGGGCCTTGTTAACCGGCGTTAAACTGCTGGAAAAGGGTGGCCAGGAAGAAACCGAAAGGGACCTGGTGCTGTCACTCCTCAGGAAAGAGACGCTTCGCCTCAAGGAAAAGCTCTCCGAGTTTCTCGCTTACGCCCGGCCGAGCAAGCCCAATCTTACCTCCGGGTTGGTGGCCGAACTCCTGCAGGAAACAGTGGCCCAACTCCAACAAGAATCCGAACTCACAAAGGACATGAAGATCACCTACGAACCGGCAGCCGAGGAGAAACCTTGTTATTTTGACCGAGCGAAAATGAAAGAAGTCATTTTAAATATTGGGATAAATAGCTTACAGGCACTTGACGGCAAGGGTACGCTGCGGCTGATTAGTTTCCAATCTCACGGCCGCCAATGGATCCAGGTGACCGATACTGGACCTGGCATCACCGCCGAAAATCTTGACCAAATTTTCAAACCTTTCTTCACCAGCAAACGAGAAGGGACAGGGCTGGGATTGGCAATTGCCCTGGGGATTGTGGAGGAACACGGGGGAGAGATTAGAGCCTCCAGCGTACCAGACCGGGAAACCACGTTCACCGTGTCCTGGCCAATGTCAGGGAAGCCCGAGGAAAAAGCATAATTAATTTCGAAATTTTACCCTATGCCCTACCTGTCCTAAGCTTGCCTGTTCTGAGCTTGTCGAAGGGTCGAAGGATGCTCTATGCATTCAAATACACTTCAACCTGTACTTTAGTGCCTTGATCCGGCTCCGAATGGATCTGCAGCCTACCGTCGATGGCTTTTGCCCGCTCCTCCATAATAAAAAGTCCCATTCCACGCTGCTCAATGTCACGTTGACTGACATCTTCCAAGCTAAAGCCAGTGCCGTTATCCTTGACCATCACTCCCAAACGACCGTCATCCACAGCCATCTCAAACAGAACTGAGCTGCACTTCGAGTGTTTGACTATATTGGTAAGAGCCTCCTGAACAATTCTATAAAGATTCACGGCCACACTCTCGTCAATTTGCAATTCATCTAGTTGAATAGAGGAGTGCACCTCAATCCATGTTGCCCCTTGAAAACGGTCAATGAGATTGCGAACGCCGGCAACTAACCCCAGTTCCTGAACCAGGCGAGGGTGAAGACCACTGGATATGTCTCGTAATTTGTCGCCTGTCTCACGGATCACATTCCTCATGTTGTCAATTAAACGGCTGATGCTCTCAAGACTGGTCTCATCAAGTATCTCCACTATGGTGGCAAGATTGAAATCGAGGATGCCTATATTCTGACCAATGGTATCATGCAAGACTCTGGAGATTTTGCTCCTTTCACTTTCCTGTAGGTTCAGCAGTTTGGACCGCATGCTCTCCAAAGCATCTTCCATTCGCCTCCGCTCGGTGACATCGCGAAGGATAGTCAGAGTGAGAGGGGGTTTGTCTTGGAAATGGATGACGGTGGGCACATTGTCTATAATGCGAATATCACCATCCGTGCGGATCAGTTTGAATTCGTAACGATCGGGCGCTGGTTCGCCACGTTTCCTTTGCAACCAATGCTGCTCCATCAATTCATGGGTTTCTTTGTCCATAAAAGTGGAATAGTGCTTGTTTACGAGTTCGTCTCTCGATACCCCTGTTAGTTCACACATAGCATCATTTACCATGAGGTAGCGTCCCTCACTATCAATTAGACAAATGGCATCACGGGACTTTTCGAAAATTGAACGAAAGCGTTCTTCACTTTCTCGCAAGGCTTCCTCAGCTTCCTTTCGTTCCGTAATATCTCGCATTACCACCATGGTCGCTGGTTCACCTTTGTATTCTATGAGATCTGGTTTGACCTCCATGGTAACGAGCCGCCCTGACCGGGTCATAACCCTCACCTCATATTCTCTTGGCGTCGGCTTTCCCTCCAGTCGCTTATAGTAATAGTCTTTCACTAGATTTCTATCTTCCGGAACAACAAAGTCAAGAAAACTGCGATCCATGGTTTCGGTCACACTGTAGCCAAGCACTTTTTCATACATCGGATTACGGTACACCGTCTTTTCATTCTGAATGATGATTATGGCGTCACTGGCACGTTCTACCAGCGAACGATATTGCTCCTCAGCTTGCCGCAATGCCTCCACAACCTGTTGATGCTCAACTTCTGCCGCCTCCAACTTAACAACGCGTTGGTGCAGCTTTGTCAATTCTTCTAGGAGTTGATCTTTTGTTTTATCTGTGTGGCTCATCTTGCTAAGCTCCTCTTGCCCCCTGTTGACAAACACTTCAGAGGGATTGTTCAAAGCCTTTCGACAAACTCTGGCACACATTCTTTGAAACTGTCAAGCTGGGGAGACTGAATAAACTTCTTGGTAAGGAGTCTAGGACCATCTCAAGATCATCAAAAAACCCGGCAAGATTTACTCTTGCCGGGTTTTCATTATTGCAGCAGACCTATACGAATTATTGTCTCAAGCAAAACGGGCGGGGACCCGCCTGCCACGCAAGGCACGAGCGGGCAGGTAAACCCCGCCCCTACTATTCCTTTTTTCTATATTATTCGTGTTCTTCGTGCTCTTAGTGGTTTAAAAAATTGCCATTTATTCTGAAAGAAGTTGCTCTCGAGCAACACGTTTGCCGGTTTCGGTCTGAATCTTACTGTCAACCAACCGCTCAAGGGTGGCCTCCTCAAGAAGAGCCTTTTTATCCAAAAGATCAGCAAGCATCAGTGCATCCGAGACAATCTTAGAGTCGAGGTCTTCAGAACTTGTTCCATTAATCCTATTTTCAATGATCTGGCAGACCTGATCAGTAACCTCTTTTTCAGTCCCTATATCGGCGAGAACCTTTCTGGTAATCGCGCTGGGGCTATCCCCTTGGGCTGAAGAAGCTGATTGCTCTCCGTGTGCCTGAGAATTCAATACCAAGTTCCCCAGAATTGTAGCGGCGAATACCACTTTCGGTTGGCCACCCTCTTCATCAAGAATCTCCTCTACCAGCTCCGCTATTTTCTGGCTGCGCTCAAGACTAGCATCGTCCGGTTTCATTTTGATTTTGGCAGTAACCAGAAGCCGGTCACGATAGAGGGCCTTGAGACTTTCCCCTTCGAACATCTCGGGCATGCACTGCTCAGCATACTTGCAATATTCCAGGCAACCCAGGTCGCGCTTTGGGTTCAGAAAGCGATGCCCGCAATCGCACGTGCGCTTGCTGTCGTCTTTCCAGAATTCCACCGGCCGGTCACAATTAGGACATCTTACGTCAAAGATATCGTCTGGCTTCCAGAACATGGTGTTCTGACCAGGACAGCTTATGTCGTCTTTTTGCATTGGTCTACCTCCTCCAAGTGTCGCCTCAAGTCTATCTGAATGCAGAGGAGATTGCTTTGACTTACGTCAAAGTGGTCTACTTTTTCTTCACCTAGATATTTCGTGACGCTTATTCATGGTGGGCAATTTCCACCCTACTCAGCTTCATAGCGAGACGTGAGGTCGGGAGGTCGAGCGAGACGGAGAAGTTATCCGTTATTCGTTATACGTTAATCGTTATCCGGCCTCATCTTGCTCTATCTTCAGAAGTTAATATCCAAAGTATTCAAATCTGATTTTTCCTTATAACTAATAACTTATAACCGATAACTTTCTTGTGCCTAGTGCTTAGTTCCTAGTGTCTAGTTCTTAGTTTCTCTCTGCCCGCTGTATCCCTGTCCCGAGCTTGTCGCGGGGCTGCTCTCTGCCTGCCTGTCCTGAGCTTGTCGAAGGGCTCACTATTACTGCGCCTCACTCAATATCTCCTCCGGAAGCTCACATACCGCCTCACCCGACTTCTTCATCTCCACAAAATAAGCCGCAACCAGCGCGGCAGTGCAGCCGTCGGCAGCGGCTACCACAATCTGCTTGGCATATTTTTCTCTCAGATCACCGATCACGTATATACCAGGCATATTCGTCTCACACTTCTCGTTGGTGACCACGTATCCATCAGCATTCATTTTTATGCCGGCGGGAACCAGCTGGTTGTTGGGAACGAAGCCTACAAAGACAAAGACACCATCTGTGGACAATTCCCGCTGTTCGCCGGTTTGGGTATCCTGTAAATCGACTGCATTAACGCCTTCGTCATTGGCTTTGATTTCGGTGACAACCGAGTTCCACAGGATCTCGATCTTACACTCATCTTTGACCCGCTGCTGGAGGATCATGCTGGCCCGCAGTGCATCCCGCCTGTGGACCAGATAAACGTGCTTGGCTAATTTAGCAAGGTAGAGAGCCTCTTCGGCGGCTGTATCTCCACCCCCCACAACTACTACAGTTTTCTCCCTGAAAAAGAAGCCGTCACAAACCCCACAGTAAGAGACTCCCTTGCCATAGTATTCATCCTCACCAGGAATATCGAGTTTGCGGGGACTGCCACCGGTCGCCAGAATAACCGTGTGAGTCTTAAGGATGTCGCCATTGGCGAGCCGAACGGTATGAAAATCCAGCCCTGGCTCCACTGCCACAACCTCTTCCTGCACAATCTCCATACCGTATGATTGAGCATGCTGGAGGAACTTCTGTGACAGTTCGTAACCGGTTATATGCTCAAAACCGGGATAATTCTCCACAGCGTCAGATATGGCTACCTGTCCACCAGCAGCACCTTTTTCGATGAGGATCGTCTCCAACGCTGCTCTCATGGCATATATCCCGGCACTAAGCCCTCCGGGGCCACCTCCAACGATTACGACATCATATAAAACAGCCTCCGACATTAACAGCCTCCCTTCGAAAATATAACCTCGTAGCGACAACCCGGGTCAAAATCATTGCCCGATTTACTAAAAATAAGGATC
>PPDG01000292.1 GCA_002899795.1 Desulfobacteraceae bacterium
CTGCTGGACGTAGCTCGAATGGCTGAACTTGGATGGAAAGCGAAGGTCAGCCTCAAGGAAGGCATAAAACGCACTTACGGTTGGTATTTGGAAAACAGCAATAATTCGTAAGCGGTAAATCGTAAATTCGAGAATTAGAAAATTAGGGAATTAGGGAATTAGTAAAATGGATGAACTATTAACTACTTACTGCTCACTGCTTACTGCCTGCCCTGAGCCTGCATGCCCTGAGCTTGTCGAGGGGGTCGAAGGGTTCACCACCCACCATTTGACCAATTAACTAATCTGAACGATCCAGGTCGTTACTGACTACCAGTAGGCGTCCCATGGCGGCGCCTGCCAAAATGACGAAAACAAGGAGAACGCTCCCACTGACAGCAAAGCTGTAACCATATCCCAGGGCGCCGTTGAGGAATCCGGAGCCTAAATTGCCAGTGAATATCCCACAGGTGCGAGTGGCCACAACAACTGCAGAGTTTCCGCCCATCCTGGCCTCAGGAAAAAATGCCGCAGTCATCACTCCTATTGACAGAATCATCATGACATCCCCTACCGTGTGAAGGAGTCGCACTATGACCATAAAGGGAAGAGAACTGACCACGGAGGTAAGAATTTGAAAAGTCCCAGAAATAGCCAAGCCGCAAAGCAAAAGAGCTCGAAGGCTCTGACTGGTATCAAAGCGATGCCCGGCAAAGGGTGCGAGAAAAGCCATCCAGAGACCGACCATTAAATAAACCAAACCTATGTTGGTAAAAGAAAAATCAAGGCTCTCCTTCATGAGCAGAGTTAGAGTAGTTTGCTCTACACCAAAATGAGTCGGATACACAAATACGAGGAGAAGGAAAAGAAGAATGCGACCTTGGCCAAGATCACGCTTATAACCGCCCCAATCTAGACGAATAGTTTCAGTATCAGGCAACTTCAGAACAAGGATCACCGCAATCAACCCTCCGGCGAGTACCCCCCAAAGCAATGCTCCAAAGCCTCCTTCGCGGATCAGTATGCCGCCAATAGCAGGTCCGATCCCTAAACCGAGATACATTCCGGACTGGTAGAAGGCGATCTTCTTGCCAACCTGGTTCTTGTCAATAACTTTCAGTAGCAGTGCATACAGAACGATAAAAAAGGAAGAACCTGCTATGCCTCCCAGTGGAGCAACTAAAAGAAACTGCCAGTATGTCTTGGCCGTAAGAATCTGCCAGGCAAAGAATATAAATATACAACTACCCAACAGCACTAACCGCCGTGGCGAAAAAAGGTCGGAGAGGACACCCAGAGGTAGCATTAAAGCCAGGGCAGATATGGACATGAGCCCAAATACTGTTCCTATTTGTCCGTCGCTAAGACCCTGAGCTTTCATGTATACGGGGAGAAAAAAATTGAGCATCAAGTTCGAACTACTGAAGGAGAAAATACACAAAATGAAAAGGATAAGGGTGGAGTGTTGCCGGGCTCCATTCTTGATAGTAGAAGCAGACTGCTGGGCGTTTACAGGCATGGATCACCAGTTCCATCTAGTTTGGAAATAGACTAGATAACACGCTCGGTGCTGTGGTGCAACTACTCTTCGTTGAAATCGTGTTCCCAGAGGACAGACGACAGAGGACAGAGATCAGATTTACCCCTGACCTCCTTGCCTCGCCGTAGCTTTAGCGAAGGCGGGTGATTTTTGACTGCCTGTCCCGAGCGTTGTCGCGGGGATGCCCGCTGGTCCCACGTTCTTTGTTTTATTCTTGACTTTCACCTTACTTTCACCTTATACTTCAATTATCTATTCTCGGAGGAGGTCATCCTAGTTCGTCAATTCGTTAATTAACTTAAGCTGCCTACCGTTTACCACCATGCGCTATGCGACCAAGAGGGGGTACGCATGCTATTAACAAAACAACAGACTCGGATCTATCGCTACCTGGAGACCTATCTTCGCCGGCACGGCCGGCCGCCATCCTACCAGGAAATTCGGGAGCACTTTAACTTTCGTTCCTTAAACTCTGTGGCCAAGCACCTCAAACAGCTTGAGCGCAAGGGGTACTTGGAAAGCCCCTGGGGTAATCAGAAAAGAGCTTTTCGACTTTTACCCCTGCGGACCACCGCAGCCGCCGTGCCCTTCCTTGGACGGGTGGCTGCCGGTGCGCCCCTCGAGGCTGTAGAGATACCCGAAACCATGGAGGTGCCCGAGAGCTTGCTTTCCGGCGGTAACAATTTCGCTCTTCAAGTGCGGGGAGATTCCATGGTGGACGAGGGCATTCGCGACGGAGACGTGCTCATCATCCGCAAACAAGAATATGCGGATAACGGCCAGACCGTGGTGGCTCAGATAGAAGGAGAAGCCACAATAAAAAAATTTTACCAGCGGCACGATCAGGTGGAACTGCGCCCGGCGAATCAGGAACTGGAACCCCTCGCAGTAGCGGCAGACAAGGTGGAGATCATCGGCGTGGTTATCGGGCTTATGAGGCATTATAAGAGATAGTACGCGGTAAGCAGAAGACAGATGACGAAGGTACCTGTCTAGGTCATGGGTAATGGGTCATAGGTTAGGGGCAACAAGGATGCTGGCATGGAGGTAAGAAACGATGGCTGGATTTAAAGATTTGAAAGTTTGGAGGCGCGCAAAAGAATTAGCTGTAGACATTTACAAGGAAACACAAGAGGGACCTTTCAGTCGTGATTTTGGCTTCAGGGATCAAATTAGAAAAGCCGCTGTAAGTGTACCGAGTAACATCGCCGAGGGTGATGAACGCGGATCTAATAAAGATGCGGTCAGGTTTTTCTATATTGCCAAAGGGTCATTAGCTGAACTCCGGACCCAAGTAGAGATAGCTTTTGAGATAGGGTACTTGGCTAGCGAGAATACTAAAGGACTGGATAACAAGAGTATGGTTATTGGAAAAATGCTAGGGAGTTTAATAAAAGCCCGTTCTAACAGCTGCAAGTAACAAATGGCATCAATTCGTCGGCAGTACCGACTTTATAACCTATTTCCTATGACCCATAACCCATAACCTAATGCGCTTTGCAAAAACATGGTTCGAAACATCTTACACCTAGATATTCGTAACTTCTGCATTGCTTTGGAGCGGCAGCGGCAGCCTGACTTGAGGGATTGGCCGATGGTCATCGCCCCGGGCCAGGGTCGAACAGTGGTCCAGGCGGTTTCTCCCGAGGCCAAACAGGAGGGGATCTATCCTGGCATGGTTGTGGCCCGGGCTCGACGTCGTTGCCGACGCCTAAACATCTTGCCTCCAGATTTCTCTTTCTACCAGCAGGTCCAGGAGCAAGTAATTACCTCTCTGGGCACTTTCTCCCCGCTGGTGGAACCAGCCGGTTGGGGACATTTCTTTATTGATATCACTGGCACCCGCCGTCTCTGGGGAACATTATTGGACACTGCCGATCGGATGCGACGGTTAGTAACTCGAGATTTTCAACTGCATACTGCTGTTGGCCTGGCCAGTAACAAACTGGTGAGTCGGGTGGCGGCCAGGGTGATCCGAATTCAGGAACTGTGTGATGTTTTTCCAGGAGTTGAGTCTTCGTTCCTGGCACCCCTCAGGGTGAGTCTGCTTCCCGGGGTAGGAGAGGTGACCACAACCAGGTTGCTGGCCGAACTCAATCTTCAAACCGTGGGAGAACTGGCCGTGATTGCCCCGGTACTTCTTGATGAGGTGTTCGGCGCTGCGGGGCAAAGACTTCGCCGCATGGCTCTGGGAGAGGATTCTTCACCGGTGGTCACACCTAGAACTGTACCCTCGATTCGGGAAGAGATCCAGCTACCGGAAGACGAAAATCGCCGATCTCGACTATCCGGCCACCTTTATGGATTAGTTGAGGGCTTAGGCCGGCGGTTGCGTTCCCAGAACCGCTGCCCCGGGGAGTTGACCCTTACTGTCACTTATGCCGACGGTGTCCAGGCCAGGGCCCGGAAGCGATTTTCTGCTGCTGGTTCTGAATTCCACTTGGACAGTGTCCTTTACGGGGCAGCTTTACGGTTGTTTGATCATGCCGTCCAGCGACGCCTACGTATCCGGCGCCTTGCCTTGAACGCTGCCTACCTGCAGTCTCCTATTGGACAACTCGCCCTGTTCCCCTGGGACGATTCCCACGGTGGTAAAGAAACAAAACTCCTCCAGGCTATGGATCATATACGTGAGCGCTACGGCAACGGTGTGCTCCACTATGGACGCACGGAGGTCAGACGACAGATGGCAGAGGACAGACGACAGAAGGTAAAGGTTAGTAATGAAGAGTAAGTAGGGGAAAAGGTTAGATGTTTTAGACATATATTGAGAACATGATCAAAAAAGAAAGGGGCACTGGCAAGATGGTTAAGAGGATTGAAAGTTTTCGAGATTTGGAGGTTCACAAAAAAGCCTTTGCACTACAGCAAGATATCTTTGAACTCACAAAGTCATTTCCAAAAGAGGAACTCTACTCGCTTACGGATCAGATACGAAGATCTTCTCGTTCCTTAGGCTCCAACATTGCAGAGGCTTGGCAGAAACGGCGCTATATCCAACACTTTGTCAGTAAGCTTTCTGACTCGGACGGAGAGCAAGCAGAAACCCAACATTGGCTCGATACGGCATTTGCTTGTCAATACATCTCTGCGGATGACCACTACCGTTTATTAAACAGATGCAGAGAAATAGGTCGTATGCTCGGCAGTATGATGTCCAATCCAGAACCATTCTGTCGACAATTCATAAAATGAACTTGATTAAATGCCATTCGCTGTCCTCTGTCGTCTGTCCTCTGTCTTCTGGAAACAACGATTTTAACGGACTCGAGCTCGGGAACCAATGTTCACCCACTTACACACTCACTCTTGTTACTCGCTGATGCGTGGTGCGAGTCAGTTGGAAGCACTGGTTGTAGCGGCACGTCGACACTCCATGACCCACCTGGCTCTCACTGATAACAACGGTTTCTATGGCCTCCCCAATTTTCTCGAAACGGCCAGAACACATGGAATAGAACCCATTGTCGGAGTTCAGGTGACGGCCCGGGACGGCGAGGCAGTATTGTTGGCCAGGACCCCGGAAGCTTATCCCCACCTAAGCGAACTGGTAAGCCGCCGCCACCTGGAAGAGACGTTCTCTTTGACTGCAGCCTTAGCCGAAAATCTTCCCGGCGTTGTCGTGCTGAGCGCTGACCTGGAACTGCTTGCCCAACTACAAGGCCAGGCCGAGCTCTACGTGGAAATACGACCTGGCCCGGCCGGGAAAGCACCCTTGCGATTTGCTCGGGAACGACAGTTACCACGAGTGGCTACCAATGCAGTTTACTTCGCCGAACCGGATGACTACTCCCTGCACCGGCTGCTGCGCGCCATCGATCTTAACAGCACACTTGCCGATCTGCCCGAAGATGAAGTGGTTCAACCCGGACAATGGTTGAAACCAACGAGGCAAATGGCGGCTCACTTTCCCCATTGCCCCGAAGCTCTGGCCGAAGCGATCCATCTTGCCCGTCGCTGTCATACGGACTGGAAATTCAGTGGGCAGGTTTTTCCTCACTACCGGGATCAGGAGCAGGACCATTTCCATCTTTTGCGCCAGAGATGCCTGGAAGGGGTGAATTGGCGTTATGGCAAGATGAGTCCTGCGGTGGCCGAACGTCTGGAAGAAGAACTCTCCCTTATCCAGGACAAGGGGTTCACTGACTATTTCCTGGTGGTGGCAGACATTGTCCACCAATCACCCATCACCTGTGGCCGCGGCAGTGCTGCCGCAAGTTTGGTCAGTTATCTGCTTGGCATCACCCACGTGGATCCTGTCCGACACCAGCTCTTCTTCGGTCGGTTTCTCAGTGCCAATCGGCGGGATTTTCCCGACATTGACGTTGATTTTCCCTGGGACGAGCGGGATGAGGTGCTCGACTTTGTGGAGCGCACCTACGGGGGAGAACGCACCGCCATGGTAACCAACCATGTGGGCTTCCGCAGCCGGTCGGCGGTTCGGGAAGTGGCCAAGGTATATGGAATCCCACCGGCGGAGATCAAACAGGTAACCAAACGGCTTTCCTTTTTTGGCCGGCCCACGAAAATTCAGCAACGGATGATCCGCCATCCCAAATTCCAGAATGTGCACCTGGAGGAGCCATGGCCGGAGATTTTCCGGTTGGCCAGCCGATTAAATGGTATACCTCGTCATCTCTCGGTGCATTGCGGCGGCACCATCATTGTTCCCGACCAAGTCAGCCGTTATGTCCCGGTGCAGCGAGCCCCCAAGGGGGTGCGAATCATACAATGGGAAAAGGATCAGGCCGAAGCCGCTGGTCTGGTAAAGATCGATCTCCTGGGTAATCGCTCCCTGGCAGTTATCCGCGACGCTTTGGCTGCCATTCGGGCAAACACCGGTAGAAATATCTCCTATGCCCAGTTCAACCCCCTTGATGACCCTAGAACCCAGAGGCTGATTGCCAGGGGTGAGACCATGGGCGTTTTTTACGTAGAATCACCGGCCATGCGCCAATTACAGCAAATGACCGGTCGGGGTGACTACGAGCATTTGGTCATACACTCTTCCATTATCCGGCCGGCAGCCAATCAATACATTCTAGAGTACGTGCAGCGGCTCAAAGGTGCTCCATACAAGAGCGTCCATCCGCTGTTGGATGAGGCGCTCACCGAAACCTACGGCATTATGGTTTACCAGGAGGATGTTTCCCAGATCGCCATGAAACTGGCTGGTTTCGATGCGGCGGATGCGGACACCCTGCGCAAGGTTTTGTCCAAAAAGAGTAAAGAACAATTGTCCGACTACCGAAACCGCTTTTATAAGGGCTGCCGCCGACGCGGAGTAAGCAGCCGGGTGATTGACGCTGTCTGGGAGATGATTGAATCTTTCGGGGGCTACAGCTTTTGCAAACCTCACTCTGCCAGCTACGCCTTAGTAAGCTTCAAGTCTGCCTATCTCAAGGCCCACTACCCTGCCGAGTTCATGGCAGCGGTGATTTCCAATGGTGGAGGCTACTATTCTACCTTTGCCTACATTTCCGAGGCCAGACGTCTGGGACTTAAGGTGCTGGGACCCGACGCCAACGCCAGTGATATCAACTACCAGGGCAAGGACCGGACCTTACGGGTGGGGTTAATGCAACTTAAGGGAATGCCCCAGGACGTCCTGGAAACAATTATCAAAGAAAGGCGCCGCAACGGCCCCTTTCACTCTCTGGATGCCTTTTGTCAGAGGATTGCCCCTGAACCGACCGCTGCGCGAATTCTGGTTCAGAGCGGGACTCTGGACAG
>PPDG01000129.1 GCA_002899795.1 Desulfobacteraceae bacterium
CATCCTGGCTGGAAAGCAGAAAGGGAGGGTGATTGTGGATTTAGAGAGTTAGGAGCAGATGCGTAGGAAAGATAGAGAAATTACCGATATTGCCTTGATTGAAGACGTTATCCGCAACTCTTTGGTTTGTCGTCTGGGTATGTCTAGAAATGATCAACCCTATGTTGTTCCTCTCTGTTTTGCTTACAACGATAACACGCTTTATTTTCACTCCGCAGGCGAAGGTCTGAAATTGGAAATACTCCAACAAAACCCCAACGTCTGTGTCGAATTCGACATAGATCAGAAGGTGGTTCAAGACGACAAACCATGCAAATGGAGCATGAAATACCGAAGTGTAATAGGATTTGGCAAGGGTTCAGTGGTGGAGGATCTCGAAGAGAAGAAAAAAGGGCTCGATGCAATCATGCAGCATTATGCAGGCAGATCATTCGAATATGTTGAGGCAGCAATTGAAAACACCGTTATCATAAAGGTTGAAGTAGAAAGTATGACCGGCAAAAAATCAGGATTTTAGAGGTATCAAAGGAGTATTTGTTTCAATGAAAATTACCCTGGCACAACTCAATCCGACTATTGGCGATATTCGCGGCAATGTTGCCAAGGTGACGCAGACCTTGTCACAGTGCAGTAAGGACTCGCCTGATCTGGTTGTTTTCCCGGAACTGTTTCTCGTCGGCTATCCACCCAGGGACCTTCTGGAGAGACCCTCTTTTATTGCCAGGACTGAGGAGGCCATCCAAGAGCTCTTAGACGTTTCCCAGAAGTACCCGCAAACAGGCATTATTGTGGGCGCTCCTCAACCTGGGCAGCAATCCACAGGCAAAGGTCTGCACAATTCAGCGCTGCTACTCTATCAAGGCCGACTCCTCTTTACTCAGCACAAATCCCTGCTGCCAACCTACGACGTTTTTGACGAACCCAGGTACTTCGACCCAGCATCAAAGGATCCGGTGGTGAAATTCAAGGATAAAACCCTGGGAATATCCATCTGTGAAGATGCCTGGAATGACCCGGCCCTATGGCACCGGCCCACGTATTCCTATGATCCTATCGAGGTTATGGCCGAAAAGGGTGCGAGCCTGATTATTAATATTGCTGCTTCCCCCTTCCATCGAGGCAAAGAGACACTGAGATACAACATTGTCCGGAGCCATGCAACCAAGCACCGCATTCCATTTCTTTTCATCAACCAGGTGGGCGCTAACGACGAGCTTATCTTTGATGGCAGGAGTGTTTGTGTTGATGGGGCGGGTAATCCTCTTGTGGTTTTTCCTCCCTTCGAGGAGTACGTGCAAACAATTTCTGTGGACCGTGACGGTGTCCCGGACTCGTATGTCCCCCAAGAAGAGATTGTAAGTGTCTACCAGGCGCTGGTTCTGGGCGTTCGCGATTACATGCGCAAATGTGGTTTCACTTCGGCTCTTGTTGGCCTCTCCGGCGGCATTGACTCTGCGGTGACCTGCTGTGTTGCCGTGGCTGCCGTGGGTGCCAAAAACGTGGTGGCGGTCACCATGCCAGGACCTTATTCCTCACCGGGCAGTGTGGAAGATTCCCAAAAACTCGCGAAAAAACTTGGAATCAGATTCGAGACCATACCAATCTCCCCCGCTTATGAGATCTACCTTAAGACCCTCCACCATCATTTCAAGGGGAGAGAGGTCGATATCACTGAAGAGAACATTCAGGCTAGGATTAGGGGCAACATTCTCATGGCACTCTCAAACAAGTTTGGCCATCTAGTGCTTTCCACTGGCAACAAGAGCGAACTGGCAGTTGGCTATTGCACCTTGTACGGTGACATGAGCGGCGGACTGAGTGTTATTGCCGATGTACCCAAAACAATGGTGTACGAACTGGCGCAGTACATTAATCGAGACTCCATCAGAATTCCACCGGAGACTATCAGCAAATCGCCCTCAGCGGAATTGAGAGAAAATCAAACCGATCAGGACACCCTCCCACCCTATGAGGTGCTGGATCAAATTCTGCACTACTACGTGGACGAGCATTACTCCATGGCTGACATTCTCCAACACGATTTCGACCCAGAAACAGTCAAGTGGGTGATTCGAACCGTGGAGCGAAACGAATACAAACGCAGGCAGGCAGTTCCGGGACTAAAAGTTACCTCCAAGGCCTTTGGAATAGGTAGGAGAATGCCAATCGCCGCAAAATTTGAGAACTAATTCGGACCGCATAACAGTCAATGAAAATGGCAGAAACGGAAAAAGAAAAACTTGAACTCCTAGCAGCAGCTTATGGAATCCAGCCGTCTTACTCGGACATCTGGGGTAATACCCATACCATTCCACCGGAGACACTGGAACAGGTGCTGGGGGCCATGGGAGTGGATGTCAGCAATCCGCAAGAGGCTTTACAGCATGTGGAACATCGCTTCTGGAATCAACTAGCCCCACCGGTACTGGTGGCATCAATCGATCAACTGCCCAGCGAGTTCCTTTTTCAAGTGCCATCCAACGGTTCTCCCGGCGCAACGTCGGAAAAAGAACTCCAGGTTGGGTTGGAGATTGCCGGCGAAAACATCTCCCCAATCAACCACTCCTATCATTTTGAACAGCTGAACTTCAAAAAGGATCACCAGCTTGATGGCATTACCTATGAGTGCTGGTCCTTTCCTTTCCCCACTGCACTTTCCACTGGCTATTACAATTTCAAGCTTACTGTTGCATATGAAAACCACAAGCATCAACAGACAACCCTGGTTATTATTTGTCCCGAGCAGGCCTATCTGCCGCCGGCTCTCCAAGGAGATGGCAAAAGAGCGGGAATAGCCATTTCTCTGTATGGCCTTCGCTCCCAACGCAATTGGGGGGTGGGAGACTTTGGTGACCTCAAGGAATTCATTCGCTGGGCAATCGGCTCTCTCCACGTGGATGTGATCGGCCTGAATCCCCTGCATGCCATTTCTAATCGGCAGCCTTACAACATCAGCCCCTATTTTCCCTCCAGCCGATTTTATAGAAACTTCATCTATCTCGATATTGCAGCGATGGAAGATTTTCGCTCTTCTCCCGCGGCAAACGAGTTTGTGCAGGCGGAAGCAACCCAGAATCTGCTGGCCGAGCTTCGCGCCTCTGAGTTGGTGCAGTACGAGCGAGTGGCCACATTGAAACTTCAGGTGCTGGAAAGGGCATTCCAAACATTTCTCCAAGACCATTGGCTCGACAAAGCAGGCATGACAGAACGCTCTAGAAAATTTCAAGCGTACCTCCAGAGGGAAACCGGCTTGCTGGACAATTTCGCCACCTTCTGCGCCCTTGAGGATTCTTTTCGCCAGAAGGATCCTGATGCATGGGCCTGGAGGCAATGGCCGGAGCCTTTTCAGAATCCTTATTCCAAGGAGGTGCAAGAGTTTCAACAAAACCACTGGCAAAGTATACTTTTCTATAAGTACCTGCAATGGCAGGTAGAGGAACAGCTGAAGCAAGCACAGGATCTGGCAAGATCAATGGGCGCCAGCGTTGGTCTATACCACGACCTTGCTTTGGGTAGTGACCCTGGCGGGGCCGACAACTGGGCCTACCAGGATTTCTTTGTTCCGGGAGTCACGGTGGGGGCACCGCCTGATGATTTTGCCCTTGAAGGTCAGGACTGGGGCTTTCATCCGCCCCACAGAGAAAAGTACCGCAGCGACGGCTACTCCCTGTTCGTCCAAGAGATCAGAAAGAACTGTCAGGCGGGTGGGGCCCTAAGAATTGATCATATAATGAAGTTTTTTCGTCTTTTCTGGATCATTCAAGGACAGCGAACGAAAAATGGAATTTATGTGGAAAACCACTACCAGGACCTCCTTAAGATCTTGGCGCTTGAAAGTGCCAGAGCCAAGACCCTGATCATTGGCGAGGATTTGGGCACGGTTCCTCCTCAGGTAAGGGAAGCCCTGGCGTATCTCCGTATATTTTCCTACCGGCTTTTCTACTTTGAAAGAGACGACCACGGTGGTTTGAGGGAACCGGGATCGTATCCGCCCTACGCTCTGACTGCGGTGAGCACCCACGATCTTCCCACCCTGGCTGGATTTTGGACAGGAGAGGATCTTATTTTGCGTAACAGTTTGGGCATGTTCCCCAGCGAAGACTTATTTCATGCTGCCTTGCAGAAACGGGGGAGCGAAAAAGAGGAGATCGTCCAACGACTTGTCGCCTCGGGTTTCCTGGCAAAGGAAGCGGTTGACGATCCGACACTCCATACTGAAATAAGCGATGAACTTCACAGCGGTATCATCGGTTTTTTGTTGTCAACCCCGGCAAAGTTGGTGGTAATAAGTCAAGAGGACTTGTTCAGGGACAACAGGCAACAGAATGTGCCTGGCACAGTCACAGAGCATTCCAACTGGTCCACAAAGATGTACTATACCCTGGAAGCACTGTGGCAAGACCCAGAGGTGGAAAAATGCGTGAGAGTATTCCGACATTGGATTTCAAGTACCGGTAGGGGGATGCCACCATTCTCTTGAGCGAAGCTTGCCGAACTATGAGATTTTGCCGTATGGCTGGCATGCTCTTTGCTTGTTTCCATCATTGATTGGATCGGCACGAAGTGAGTCAAATTGAGCAAGCTAGCAATTTATACTGACCACCACCTTTCAAGATTATGTTGCTAAGGGCCTAATAGGAAGGCTGAGACCATGGGAGCTCGGACAGGCAAGCTCAATCAGATCACCCAGAGACTGAAGAAATTTGTCACCGAGGATGTCCGGAAAAACCGCATTCTCGGGCTTTATCTGGTAATCGGGGTGATGGTTCTGGGATACGGTATCTACTTCATGGTTGTAATGTATAAGGATATTACCAGTGGTCCTGAGAAACGGTCTGCCGCCAAGCCCACAGTGGAACAGGTAAGCAAAGCTCGAGCATCCAGGAAAAGACCTCCTGCCAAAAAGAAAGAAACTGCTCCACCTCCGAAGCAGGAAGCCCCACAGCAGGAAACTCCAAAGCAGGTGGAACCAACGAAAAAGGTGGCGGCAAAGACCAAGCCTGCTCCTGATAACAAGCTTGACATTAGCACCTGGAAGAGTCTTGAATTTCCGGATGGCTCCCATATTTCCTTTCCCACTGATTGGAGCCAGAGTGAAGTGAATTCCGAAAAAAACATCCTCCACGGGATTCGGCTGCAAGCTCCTGACAGTAAAGCAAGCTTTAAGTGCTACACTCGGAGTAGAGACGTTGGGGACAGTTACGCCCAGTCTTTAAAAGACTGGATGAAAAGGGGAGGCTATACCAAGATCAAAAAAGAGAACAAACAGATCAACCAGCGCGATGTTGCGCAAATAAGTGGAACCCTGGCTGATAAACGTATGGCTATCAGCATTTTTGAACATCAGCCTGACAGGTATTTTATCGTCAGACTGATAGCTTCAAAACAAGAGTTTGTAAAACTGCAACCATATTACGCCTCCATTGTGGACAGTTATGGCGACGCAGGTGTTTCGTCCACCTCGGCTGTATCCATTGAGGAATTGGAACAAGACCTCGAGAAAAGTATTGAAGACGAGAAAAAGTATCTGGTCGGCAGTACGGTGTATATCAAGATGAAAAACGGCGCCCTCCACAAAGGTGTGGTCATTGCTGAAGACGACAGCTCTATCACTCTTGAGAGTTTCCGCTTTGGTGGCAGGTACAGCTTTACCGTAAAGAGAACTGATATCGTGGAGATCATTCGTTAGACGATCATTCACCGTTCCCACCCACCCCACCTACACCGAATGATCAACTTCCTACTCTGGTAACTTCAATGAGCGTCACCGCTGGAGGCGAGAGAAATCTCATGGGCGGACCCCAGGTGCCGGTTCCCCGGCTCACATAGAGTGTACTGCCCTTGTCGAGCTGGTAAAGTCCATTCTGGTTGGGATAGTAGTGTTTTACCACCAGATTGAAAGGAAATATCTGACCCCCATGAGTGTGGCCGCTCAATTGCAGATCAAATTGTCCCAGGGATTCATTCTCCACTGTTGGTCGATGTTTCAGCAAGATAGTAAATACTTGTGAGTTGGAACGAGCAAGTAAATCCCTTTCGCTTAGGTTGGCGGCAGCCTCTTCCTTATATCGTTTTGTTCCCACAGGGTCATCCATTCCCACAATACGAAACAAATCGTCCAGGCCATACTCTTGATTCCGCAACAGCATAAATCCCGCAGCTTTCAGGAACCCTTCACTTTGGCGAATCCCTGCGTAGAATTCATGATTGCCCATGACGGCGAATTTGCCCAATGGGGCCTTTATCTTTGCCAACATAGCTGTCAGGTTGTCGAACCGTTCCATCTCAGCGTCTACGAGATCACCACTACAGACCAGTACGTCCGGTTTAGCTCGTTCCAACAGCCTGATAATGCGGGACATTCTCCTCTCCCCCACCATCAGTCCCAAGTGTACATCAGATATTTGAGCAATGGTTAAGGTGCTCTTGCCGGCAGGCAGTTTTGTGGTTTGCAGCACAACCCGATCCAAGCGAATCTGCCAGGCACTAAATGCAGACCAAACTCCCAAAATGACAACACCAAGTGTTAGAAACACGAAGCTATTTTTGCCGGTCCACACAAAACGGCTGGTGGCAGATCCCGGGAGGAGAGCCAAAATTCGCATGCTCACATTGAACACATCCAGGCAAATACTCATCCAGAAGAAAAAAAAGATCAGTCCCATCCAGGTATAGCAAATATAGGCGAGATAGCGACCCGCCAGAGGCAGCCCGTGCCGATCGAGTAACCGCACTGCTATCGGCGCAACCACCATGGCCACCAAAAACAGCGCCATCACTAAACTGAGTCCAACCCCAGGCGATAATGCGGCCCTCGCTTTAAAAAACAAGTAGAGATGGACGGCGCCATAGACGGAAAGGAAAGTTATGAGAAAACGGACCATGGTCCTTTTCTTAACATGGTTTCCCTGCTGTTTCCACTTGGAAAATTTTTCATCCGAAAGGAGGAAACTCCTGACTCCCCTAAGCAGGAGTTACCCCAAAAATGTAACGCGCGACACAGGCCAAAGGGGGGAAGCTACTCCACAACAACCAATTCGCGCCATTTTATGGCAGTGTCGCTTTTGAAAATACACCAAATCCTCATGCTGGCCTTTGCCGGGCTAATAGTGGAAGAAGAGGTGGCTCAAATGCTTGTTGTTTCGCAGCCTCCCCCTTGGGCCTTCCTGGTGTTTCTTCTGAGTGACTGGTGGGAGGCCTGTGCCACTTCCGCAGCTGTGGGTGGGGGAGCCCCTGGCCCCGTTCCG
>PPDG01000128.1 GCA_002899795.1 Desulfobacteraceae bacterium
AAAGAGATCTAAGGTTCGATCTAGCGGACTGGAGCAGCCAAGGAATTGGATTGACCTGTCTCGATAGGGGCGCCAGGCCTTAAATTCATCACATTCAGTGATAAGTATCTGGTTTGATTTCAAGGCCTGGAGGGCGTTGAAGATGACTTTTTCGCCCGCGTTGGCGTCCAATAGGGTTATGCCTACACTCGAGCCTCGCCGAACAAGGGACTCTTTCAGCCGTGGTGTCTTGAAACGAACGACCATGGTAACCGGATATCCCTTGAGGGCCAGAAAAAGCGGCAAAAACTCAACGGCCCCAAAATGGCCGGTCACCAGGATGACTCCCTTACCTTGAGACAGTGGCTCATCTATAAGGTGTTGGCCCTCAAATTCTACTTGTTCTAGCAGGAAACGACACACCTTGCCGAAATGGGCAAACGCTATGAGCAATTTTTCGTGGTAATGAGCGAAAATGCCATGGAAAGTTCGGTGAATGATCAGATCCACTGGCTGTTTTTTGGGAAAACGACGAATGACAGCCGACAAGTTTCGTTTGATCTCTTCCTTTTCTTCACGGCTGAAAAAAAAGTAAATACGTCCCAATAGACCCAGATAAGCTCGCACTAAGGTTCTAGGCAGCCAGCGCATTGCTATGGTATTGAACCGCCATTGCAGAAAGCGACTGAGTCCGACCCTACCAACAGAGCGCCCCCGTGCTCTTTTCATACCATTCCCCCCTTACTTATTTGAAAAGAGTTCTAAACTCGTCTGAGTTCAGCTCTGCACAGCTATATTTTCACTGCTCAGCGATGTTGTGCCATTATTCTCCTTGGTTCCTGTTTCCCCGTCGAGGACCTGACGAACAGCAGATACCAGTTCCTCCGGCTTGAAGGGCTTTTGCACCACATTTATTCCGGAGGCCATCATTTGCTGCAAACCATTTTTTCTGGAGCCGTAACCACTGCAAATGATCACTTTTATAGCAGGATCAAGTTTCTTGAGGCCTGTCAACGTGTCTTTGCCACCCAACTTCGGCATGAGTAGATCGAGCACAACCAGATCAATATCCGCCCCCCTGCTCTCGTAAATTTCTAAGGCTTCCAGGCCATCGCAGGCAAGGACAACCTGGTAGCCGTAACTACGCAAAATCTCATTTCCTAAATCACGCACCATGGGCTCATCATCCACCAGCAGGACTGTCTCTTCACCTGCCAAGCCGGGGCTCAACCGACGCAATGATTGCTGCCTGTCCTTATCCTTTGAAACCCTGAAAAGAAGATCAAAGACTGTGCCCTTGTCCTTATCACTCTCCACATATACGTAACCTCGGGAATTTTGGACTATGCCATAGACCATGGCCAATCCCAGGCCCGAGCCCTTTCCCACTTCTTTGGTGGTAAAAAATGGGTCGAAAATCTTGTCCAAGTCCCCTTGGGAGATGCCGATGCCGTTGTCAGCCACCCGAATCCGGACATATTGACCTGGTTCGGCCGCTAAATCCTTGTAAGGAGATGACGGTTTTCCGTCCAAATCCACCGCAGCGGAGGAAATGGTTATCTTCCCTCCGTTCGGCATGGCGTCACGAGCATTGAGACAGAGGTTAAGAACTGCTTGCTGCACCTGGGTGGAGTTTGCTGCTATGGGTGGTAAGCCCTGGTGCAAATCCAACTCCACCTGCAGATCTTTTCCCAGCGAACTTTCCAGCAACCTATTGGTCTCCCGAATGACACGATTAGGATAGACAACCTGCAAATCTTCGGGTTGGGTTCCGCGACTAAATGCCAGCAATTGCCTGACAAGATCAGCGGCCCGCAGGCTGGAAGTTTCAATGATGTCAATAAAACGCTTGGTTTCCGCCTGACCGCGGAGTCTATGTTTCAGCAGGCTGGCATAGCCGAGAACGCCAGTGAGTATATTGTTGAAATCGTGTGCGATTCCCCCGGCCATGGTGCCGATGCTCTCCATTTTCTGCTGGTGCAGGAGCTTGGTTTCCATTCGCTTCTTTTCAGTAATGTCCGTCACCATGGCAAAACTGCCCTTGTAGCGCTCCCCGTCCATAATGGGCACACTACTTATTATGGCTGAAACATGGTCTCCTTCTTTACAGATCATCTGGATTTCTTCTTGGGCCACCAGACCTCGCATGTTCTGCACCAGAAGTTTGAGCAGGATACGCTTCTTATCAGGGATTACCAGTTGGTTTATATTGCGGCCGAGCATCTCTTCGTAACCCAGAATGGCAGATAACCGTTGGTTGGCGAAGGTGATTATTCCGTTTTCATCCACCACCCAGATACCCTCGTGAGCGTTTTCTACCAACTCGCGGTACTGGCGTTCAGATTCTTCCAGTTTTCGGTAGAGATTAGCGTTGTGGATGGCTATGGCGATCTGGTTGGAGAAGCTTATAAGGAAGTCCTTTTCCGTCGAAATAACTTTACCGCTCGCTTTTTCCTGATCGCCGACCAGTACACCAAGAATCTTCCCCCTAACCTTCAGGGGCAGAGCTATAAAAGCCTCAGGCTTAAATTGTTTTATGAGAAGGTTATCTTTGTTGATTTTAGAGTTGGCCACATCATCCACTAACTCCGGCTTTCCGGTTCGGGCCACTCGGGCGATGATATTTGAGTCTTTTTGTAGTGGGACTGTGTAGGTCTCTGCTTCCTTGATGTTGGCAGCCGGGGCGCCCCCAGCGTGCGCCAGATATAATATTTCCTGTTCTTCGTCCACCAGGAATATTGCCGCCCTGTCCAGCACCGAAACATCTACGAGCCGCTGGAGAATCAGGGTCATCAGCTCTTCAATGTCTAAAGTTGAAAGAATGGCCGTGCTCGCCTCCTGCAGGCTGACCAGGCGGTCTAGCTGGGACTTGAGTTGGTTGTTTAGAGCATGAACCTCAGCATACTTGTCGCGGAGGAGCTCCTTGTCCTGTTCCAACTCTTCAATGGTGACCCTGGCCAGTCTCCAGGGGGCAATGAGCCGTAGCAGCAGCCGTTTAAGCGACGGCCGACGCTTCCAGCTCAGGTGATACTCACAGTAGTCGTCACCCTCAAAGTAGCACTTGCGCTCGTCCAACTGTAAAGGGGGCTCGTTCCAAACCACCGGAACTGCAGTGTAAACGCCACGGTTCATCAGGCAAAAGTCTTTTGTCAGCGGGATATCATTGAGCCAATCGAGCCGCACCACAGCCCCATCTTTCCTGAGTTCCACCAGTTGGACTTGTTTGTTGCGGTTGAATCTATCGTTGAGACTCTGGATACGTTTGAGGGTGCGAGCGTGGTTGCGGAAAGCAAAAAAGAGGATACGTTGGATATAACCGAGCCGCCTTTTGCCTACAGAATCGAAGCCGATGTCGAAGACCACATCGTCCTTGGCGAGAAGTTTTTTAACCCTGTCGTAAAGAAGGATGAGTATATTAGTCGATACCCAGTTATTGGGATCGGAGAGAAATCTCTTGATGTCCGCCACCCCTGCCAGTTCAGGGCTGAGATCCTTGAGTAGCGGTTCCACTAAGGAAGGATCGCGCTCCTCAACGTAGTCGATTACAGCCTTGGCATTGATGCAGCTATTGTGTTTTTCCATCGGCTTACTACCCGAAAAAAGAAAAAACCACACTGCCTCGAAAACCCACCCTTTTGGGCCCGAGCCTGTCAGGATCAGGGACGGGTTTTCTTAAACGTGTGGTTGATTGGTGTGGTGTAGGTGGTTGGCCAGTTAGCAGAAATACTCAGGACTAGTACATACTGACCTTCCCTACAATTACCTTATATACATGTTATTGCGTTGAAATGTCAAGGAGAAAAACGTGTTGTTCGTGATCACCCCAGCGAAAATTGCGAGCTGTTTTGGAGTACTGAAGTATTGTAGGAATAGAAATTCCAAATCACAAATCTCAAATAACAAACAAATAACAATGACCAAAATTCCAAACCTGTTTTGGTTATTTGATATTGGAATTTGATATTTGTTTGTAATTTGGTGCTTGGAGTTTGGGATTTCATAGACTCCACCACTCCATTACTCCAGCAGATTTCCGCATGAGTGTAAGACGCCAAAAGCCCCCTCTGGGGGCAGGTCAGCGCTAGGACCTCTCCAGTTGTTTCAGTTGCTGGTCAAAGCGAGACGTGATCAGGTCCGCAAACTCTTTGCCCAGGTGGCTCTGATTGTTCATGAGTTCAAGGCGAATAGTTTGCCAAAGTTCAAATAATTCAGCAGTGGTGGAGCAGCCATGAATTTCCTCATATATGGCCTCCAGCCTCCGGCTGCGCAGACGATCTCTGTTGAATTCGTACATGTCTGTTATTAGTTGTATCTGCTCTTCTGAGAAGGCGTTTTCTTCCGCTAGCGCCATGAGTTCGTCAAACACACGTTCAATCGCTGAGAAGCTCCTTTGTTGTCGCATCTTTTTTTGCAGATTCTTGATGGCTTGCTCGATGAGTTTTTGCAATCGTTTATGGAAGGAATCGCTCAGAAGCTTTTGGTAGTCTTCCGTGTGGTAGGTGTAGTTCTTGAGCTTTTTTAGCTCTCGGTGATAGAGGTTCTTGAGTGGCGAAATCTCTTGCTGGTCTTGCATTTGTTCCAGAAGCAGTTGTAGCTGCAGACGATCCTGGTAAAACGGTTTCGCCACTCCTTCATCGGAGTTGTAGAGCAAGATGATTCCCACCGAGGCTTTGGTAAGACGTGAAAGCAACCTTGAGTCCTCGAAAAGACGATCTGTAGGAAGGGTAGCCAACTCCTCGGCAATGGCCTGGTAACGCAGGTCAATAATGACGCTAAGATCGTGAAGATCGATCACCCTGGGTCTACCATTGCCAGGGCAGAATTGAGCCAAACCGCGAAAACCCAAAATAAGCAATTTTAGCCAATTCTCCGGTGTCAGGTGTTGAGCTACATATTCCAGGCCGTAGATGCGGATGGAATCACGGCTGGGGTTGAGCTGGTCCAGCAGGTACCGTCGGATTGTATCGGCCAAATCCATGACAGCCTTGTGGACCACCATGGCTTTGTGCAGATCTTCCTCAAACCTCTTCAACCCAGTGCTCTTCAAGCCTTTCTTGTGGTAGATGAAACTAACTGGCCTATCCAAAATTTTCATCTGAGTATCGACAAAATCAATATCAGGAAGTCCAACGAGTCGGAAGAGCCGTTCAATCGCTGCTGTATCCTTCCCCTTGAGGTGGTGACTGTGCTTATCTGCTAAACTACCCCATTCGGGGACCAGGGCCAGCTGACCTTGCACGCTGCCAGTGGTATCCATGTCTGTCAATAGGGACCGCCCTTTTTCCTCGAACTCCTCATCCAGGTAGGATTGCCAGGAAGTCTCGCCACGAATGACATCCAAGCCCACCTGGCGCAAGTCCAAAAAACGGTCGAGTAGATCCTCCACCATGATAGCTTCACGATAGGCCGCCGCAGCAAGCACCGAGTGGAGGAAAAACGCTTCAAAGAGCTGTTCATCACCGGATGAAGTCACCAGATCCAGGGCTGGCAAAGCCACTTCCCCCAGAAGCACATGACCCATCAGCCCGTGGACTTCCACCAGGGAATTGGTCAGGCTGCTCGTGTCTTCATCCATGCCGAGGCGCTGGAGCAGAGTTTGTCGTCGCAGGATTTCAGCTCCTGCTACTCCGTGGGTGTTGCTGTGAGAGAGAGATCTGTATTCTTCAAGATACAGGGGGAGTTTGCCGATTTCCTGGAAAATCAGGGCAGCGCTCAAAGCTTCCATTAGTTCCGGTCGGGTGCTGATTCGGGCAACGACCTCTTCAAGAATGTCAATCTGCACATTACTAATGCCAATGGCCTCGCCAGTCATGGCACCAAATTGCTGCTGGGCCAACTGGAGAAAGATTTCTGTATTTTGTAGTGCCTCGCGATTCTTGGTTACCAGGGCCTGGAACTTCTTGAGACAGCGAAGTACGTAAGCAGCAATTGTCTCCCCGGCGTGAGTTTTTTTCGTCGGTTTGATCCTATCAAGCTCCCAAAACTCGGTAAGAATACGACGGCCAATACTTGGGCAGTGTTCGTGGATGATCTCCAAGGTGTCAAAGACTCGTTGAGGCAGAAAAAGCTTCTGGGCAAAAAGTTCTTCGAGGCGAGAACAGCAGAGTCCGATTTCAGCTTTCTGCTGAGCCAACGCTTCAGTGTTCATCCCTGTTTCTAGTGTGAGCTGTTGCAGGTGTTGGTCGTAGCTGTGTAGTTCCCGGAAGAGTCGATCAGTCTCTCTTAGCTCGGAGATGGGAATCTCAGGAATCAAGCGGTCGCGAAAGGACTGGAGCATCGGTTCCATTTTTCTGAGGTTATCCATTACATCGATGAAGATGACCTCTGTGGTCTGATTTTGCGCGTTGTAGCGCAGTTGAATGCCGCTGGTAAAGATAAAGGCTGGTAGCCCTTGGGAGAGTGTCTTCCTCGTACTCGTCAGGTAGTTAAAATGGAGTTGCTCGGGTACCAGAGCTTCCAGTCTCTTCCTTACCTTCTCCAGTCTCTCTTGGCTGTCGTGACGTTCGTAGCTGAGAAGTGGGTTGAAGTTGATGACATTTCCCGGTGAGGCGCTGATGGTAATCCAGAGAAGGATAAATCCCGCTCGGGTACCAAGCATTGGAAATATGTGACCAGTGCCGTGGAACTGGCAGTTGAGTAGTTTCCGGAAAAAATATGGCCGACTGAAAGCTTCGCGCTCATAGAAGCGCTCCTTGAATTCGTTGGTAATACTGATGAGCTCTAATACTTGATCAATCTGTTCCAGCTTATGAGAACTGTAGTGGGCGAGGGCTTCCTTTTGAAATGGGCCCTTGTCTGCAATATCAGTCCAAGAACCTAAATATTCAAAGAGATTAAAGAGTTTGAGCATCTGGCGTACGGCCAAGTTCTGCGCCCCACCCAGGTCTGCGATCTTCTGGTCATGGAGGATTTCCCAATCCAGCAGCGGATCAGCGGCTATCCAGATGGCCTGATCATAGAGGCTGAAAAGCTCTTTTCCCTGTTCCTTGGTGAGTTTGTCGCGCAGTGAGGCGGCAATTTCTGACATGCTCAACAAACGAATTATTCTGAGCAAATCAGCCACCTCCTCCAAACTCTTGTGTTTGGCCTGGTCAGTGGTTGACTTCAGGGTCTTTTCGGGCAGCTTACCAAAGGTGATTCGCCCCATAGTAGTGTGACCCACCACAATCAGGTAAATTTCCCTAAGGAGGGCCGGCGGGAAACCCAGAAGCGACAATTTCTCGATGTTTTCCAAGACCCTTGTACGAGGTCCTTAGATGGTGTCAGGG
>PPDG01000172.1 GCA_002899795.1 Desulfobacteraceae bacterium
GTATTTATACTCTATTTAGCCACAGCCAGATTTCTTTTGGGGGGAGTTTTTGGAGCAAGTTGAAAAGAGTTGGCGATCTGCCTGACCCGTGGATCGTTATCGTGCGCATAGTTGGCCAGCACCTCAGCCACCCGCGGGTGATTAATTTGTGCCAGAGCCAAGGCTGCTGTGGCGCGAATGTCAGCGCTGTGTCGCTGGCGCCGCAGGAAACCCTTGGACGCCAGGAGTTTGGCCAGAGGCTCAATGCTGGCAGAATTGGCCATCATTCCTAAAGATTGACAGCAGGCCACAACCACCTCCTCATTCTTGGCTGCCTGCATTATGGAGACGATCTTTTCATTGGCTGCCGGCGGTCTGAGCTTCCCCAGGAGCTTGATGGTAGCAACTGCCACATGTACCTTCTCATTCTCAGTTTGCTCCAAAAGAAGTTTTCCAACCTGATCTTGGTCTAGCCGTTCTGCGAGTTGAAGAGCCGCCTGGTGTACCTGCTCATTGTCATCCGCGAGGGCATAGGCGAGTTCTGTTTTTAGGTCACTGGTGATAGTATCAATGACCTCAAGCATACGTATCCGTTCAGCGGGAGTAGTATGGAGAGCCAATTCACGTTTCACCAGTTTGGCCGCTAGCACTCCATGCTCTGCTAAGAGGGCGGCAGCCATCTGCCTTACCCTGAAATCTTCTTCATTCTTAATGATGCTGACGAGCAGAGGCAGGGCCACCACTCTCAGGTTGCCGAGCAATTTAGCCGCATCTTGCCGCCGAGAAAGTTCTTTGGAGCGAAAATCCTCAAGAACGAGCTGTTGAGCCTTGGGTTCCAGGGGTTTGAGGAGGATTTTTTGCAACAAATTGGCCTGCTCACCTTTGGCCTCGACAAGCTCTCGCTGTCGACGGTGGAGGTGCAGAAAAATCTGGCTGGCTGTAGGATATTCACCAAATTGGAGTAGGATTGTGGATAGACGGTGCAGGAGGTTGGCCAACTCTCTGAGGATGATAGGATCATTTTCTTTCGCAAAGACAATGAGTAGTGGTCCAGTGATTAATTTGGCCAACTGATTCTGCAAGCCTAGGTTCAATCCTTCCAACATGCCATGGAAACGATTGACCACCTTTTGGCGCGTCTGCAGGGGACCTCGTAAAAACTGTTGCAGGAGACTATTGACTATCTTCTTGATGTGATCATCGTCTCCCTTCAGCAAGAGATCACTCAGTCGCACCGGCATTTTTCCTGCGAGGGCGTCGAGTGTCTCTACCGGTTCTACTTCTGTCGGTTGTACCTCTGTTACTACCTTGGCTGTTCTCTTAACAATACGGGTCTCGGTGGGTGTCAACCTGGTTGCTGCAACCCTGGCTTCATATAACCGCTGGTCGAAAAGAATGGACGAAAATCCCTGCTCTCTGCCCAAACGCTTCCAGTAGGCGCCATCAAGGTCTTGGGCAGGAAGTTCAGCCAGTGAGCCAATAAACCCTTGCAGTTCCTCTGCAGAAACCTTGGCCAGAAAGGTGAGGCTGGTAAGAGCGAGAGAGTTCAGGAATTTCAGAAAGGACTGAGCCAGGGTCTCAAACTCGGAGATATCAATTCTTTCCCCGTTCACCAAGAGGGCAGTGGAGACCCGCGCCAAGGTGAGAGCAGGTTTCCTCTCCAGTATACGCTGGAGGGACTGCAGGAGTTGTCCGATAGCAGCGGTGATAGCTTTACTCTTCAGGGGATAGAGCTTGATGCTCCTGGCGGCATTAAGAAGGCTGCGTAAGACTTCGGGCAAATCTTTGAGGTCTGCTGCATCCAGTCCTTGTTCGGCATCTTCAAGCTGGGCTGAGATCTCTGCTGTGGTTATAGCAGCCTCTTCAGCAACTGCTTGATCAGTATGAACTTCACTTTCTGAATCCGCGATCACGGTATAGCGAACTTGGCTCAAATCAATATGGACAAGGCGCTGTTCACCTGAGAAGCGCTGCCAGAATTGTTGGTCAATCATGTCTGCTTTGACTCGACCAAATGCTTCCAACAGGACTTGCAACTCCTCTTCGGTGAGGCCTCTTTTGAAGGTGATGCCTTTGAGTTCCAACCGACTCATGAATTTCAGGAAAGATTCGGCGAAGTATTTAAACTCGGAGACATCTATTCTTTGACCGTTGACGATAAGCGCCTGCTTTATGCCAAAAAACGAGAGGAGTTCATTCTTGGCCAAAAACTTGTCGATCACCTCTTTCATCTGGCGGTTGGCGGTTACGATCGCTTTGCTGCCAGGGGGGTAAAGCTTTATATTGCGCACCACCACCAGCAGAGAACGAAGTATAGTGGAGATGAGAGGCAGGCTTTCTTGGTCCAGTGGGCTGGCCTCCGGTGCAGCTTCGGCCGATCTCTCTGCGGTATAGTAAACTGCCTCTGCAGAGTTGAATATTTTGTTGCTGGATGCTGCCCGGACTTTTTCATAATTGCCCGCCTTTTCCAGGTTGGTGGAGCGCTTGAAGTGGTACGCTAATGTAGCTGCAGAAGGAACGAGACGTTGTTCGTAGAGGACTTCCTGGTAGTTGCCGACATGCTCATGCAACTCCTGTCTCCGATCCTCGTCGATGGTTCCATAGGTGATGTCCAGAACCCGTTTGCTCAGGAAGCTGATGACCTCATCATTCAATTGAAATTCTGAACTCACTAACCCCTGGGCCACAGCCTGATCAATAAACTCCAGGACCCTAGCCTCTCGTTCCTCGGAGCTGCCGGAGAGCATACTCAAGGAGACATTTTCTCCAAATGTAGAGGCCTGGTCGAGTAACCGCCTGTTTTCTTCATCGAGGGCAGCAATTTTCTGCTGTACAATCTCTTCCAGGGATTTGGGAAGATAGCCTTCCTCCAGAGGTTCGGCTATCCACTGGTTGCCCACCAGGGTTATTTTCCTGTCCTGGACCAGTTTGCGCACAATTTCGTTGAGGAAAAGAGGGTTTCCCTGGGTTGTCTGGGCCAGGTTCGTCTCATAGTTCTCTGGCAACTTCAATTCGGGGAAGATTGCTTGCAAGTGATCAGCAATATTTGCGGCAGTGAGCGGTGTAAGGCTGACTTTGTGGATGTCCAATTCTTTACAGTGAGTACCATAGAATCGCTCCAGAGGGGCGGGTTGGCCATCTCCTCCATCCTGACGGGCATCTGTGGCAGTAGCGCAAATGAGTATAGGAAAGCTCCGGTCAAGAATAAGCCGCCTCAGGAGGAGTAAGGTGGCCTCATCCACCAGGTCGAGGTCATCGATTAACAAGATGAGGGGACGTGAATCGAGAACCTTGGGGATGAAATGTACGAGGGTGGTGAAGAGTCCCTCGCGCTGTGTTTTTTCATCGTCCTTGCTGTAGTCGTCTGTCTCTCCCAATTGCGGTAGTACGTACGAAAGGTAGAAGATTTCCTTCGGTTTCAGGGTCTCCAGGAGATCCACGCCTTTTTCGGTTTTTTGATTCAGAACGTCTATCAAAATGCTGGTGGTGAGGTAGTAAGGACGAAAAAGCTCCTGGGGATTTCCCTTCACCGTGATCTGCCAATTGTCGTTCTTGGAGAGATTTTTTTGGACAGCCTCTAGAAACTCACTTTTACCCATACCTGCGGCGCCTTCAACAATGAGGAACTGACTTTGACGTTCATCGAATTTCTCAAGGGCCGTGGCCACATGTTTGAGGTGAAGTTCTCGGCCGGAGATTTTTGCCTTCTCAAGCTGATGCAGGGCTGTTTTGGCAAATACCTGCTGAGGCGAGAAATCGCCGGCGCTGGCCAATTGATCGCGTCCTGCTTGTTTGGCGTAGTAGAGAGCGGTATCAGCGGTGCGAATGAGATCTTTGCCGGCCTGGGCATCGTGAGGAGCAGAAGCGATCCCTATGCTCAGGGTGATGGAAAATTCACCTTCTGTCTCCTGGAGCAATACGGGTTTTGTGTGGACCAACTCCAGGAGTCTTTCGCCCACTTGCTTGGCCCCCTGCTTATCCACCTGGGGCAGGAGTATGATGAATTCATCTCCCGCATAGCGAATGGGGTGGCCGCTGTCTCCGGCCGCCTCTCTGAGCAAACTGGCCACCCAGACGAGGGCCTGATCACCGGCTTCGTGGCCGTAGGTATCGTTGATTTGCTTGAAATGGTCTACGTCCATCATGAGCAAAGACACCGGATGGTTTTCGATGGAGTCCCACGGGACTTTATATTGCAGGTAGTTCAGGAGAAAACGGCGGTTGTAGATACCGGTGAGCTCGTCTGCAAATATCAGGCGTGAGGGATCTTTGCCCACGTTCTGGAGAAAATGAAGAAGATCTTCGTATGCCATACGAGTCCCTCGCGCCTTGCAGTGGAGGCGTGAAGCTTATCCGGGTTATCGATCACGGCCCGCAGAGGCTCGCCGTGAATAGTAGTGAGAAGGTTGTGACCTCAACCACAGTCCACCTCGAGCCTCTCCCAATAAAGCTGTATCCTGTTACACAGTAGAGAAACTGCTTTTCAGGCCATCCGTAGCTAGATGCAAGCCATATGCCAATGGGGGGGCAGCCCGAAGGGTGGGAGTCCGAAGGACAAACCGGGAACCCGCCCGAAGGGTGGGAGTCCGAAGGACAATTTCGAATTTGAAACGATGGAGTACTGGAGTACTGAAGTGTTGGCAAAAGCGAAAGACCGCATTTAACTTGAATTGGTCCTTTCATTACTCCACCACTCCATCACTCCAGCAGACTGCCGCAAGGGGGAAAGAGTATGGAAGTCCGCTCAGGGGGCAGTCCTAAGCCGGGTCCTTTGGGTCCGGATTCTTTACTGGTCTGAAACCAGGTGATATACACCATTTTCATCCTTTTCGACCTTCATCCCATAGGCACGAACGATCTCTACCAGTGGTCGACCCAGCAGAAAGTTCAGTTCTTCGTCCTCACGATTGAGTTTTTGTGTGACAAAAGCACGGATGGCAGTATCCTGGCGGAGTAGGTCCAGCACCTCATCCAAAACTGCCAAATCTCCGGTATCGTGTAACCGGGTAAAGGCTGCATCTAATTTTCTGGGATCGCAGCGCTCGTCATGGACTTCCAACATTTCTAGCAAATCCTGGTCCTCCTTGATGAGGTGACGCCTGGTGAGTTTTTCTTGTTGCCAGAGTTTCTCTAGGCCTTCAGGGGCCCAACATGCCTGAACGCGACATTGAAGGGGACGGTTATCATAAATGGTACAGCCTCTCTGGTTTTTTCCATAATAGATACAGTGGTGCTTCTCCTGATGTTGCTTGATCTTGATCAGTTCACTGGGAAGGGCGCCGAGACGCCCGTCGATATTAAATTTGACAGGTTCACCGCGCCTGAGGGTGTAGATCTGCCGGGCTGATAGTACGCCCCGACTCAGAAGTTCTGCATCTTCCGGGTGCAGGGATGGGCTTCCCAGGTGACAACAGTCCCCGCAACGTAAGCAGTATGGCCGAGTACCGTAGGTGATCTGGAGCAGTCGTTCCATGAGTTCTTGCCATTTCTGACTCCGAACCGCTGGCTTCAGTTCCTCCCAGGTGTTGTTCAATTCTCGATAGCAAGTATCCTGCTTTATCAGGGTTATGACCTGATCATAGTGGTCTTCCACATGTAGTTTTGCCAAAATCTGCCGCAGTGCCAGACGCATTCCAGCTACAAATTCTTTGCGCTTGCCGGAGTGAAACAGGTCACGCAATTCAGCTGCATCAAGTTGAATAGAGTGCTTCGAATTCTGCTTCATTATGCAAAGCTTCTTTGAGGGATAAGGTTCAGTTTATGTCAAGCAAAGAAGGTGCGGGCTCTCCAAATGTAACCCATGGGTACGGTCGGAGCAATGTCAACGCTGACGCAAAGCGCAAAGCGCATAGAGCATAGCGCAAAGCGAAAATGATAGTAAACCGTAAATGGCAAACGATGAAACATTACAGAGTCATTGTCAGATCCGTTTGCCGTTAATGGAAGCGCTGCGCTTGGCGTTCTTTCCTTTGTGCTCCGCGGGGTTGACTCGGCTCAGGCAGTTAAGACGTTTGCAACAAGTCGGCGACCTGGTGGCTCTGGCGTTGAAGTTTAGCTCGAAGAACTGCATGTGTTGGCTTGGTTAGCTCTGGATCCTTCTGTATCAAGGTCAGAGCGGCCCGCCTGGCAGCCTCCAGGGTTTCAGCGTCCCTTACCAAGTTGGCGAGCTTCAAGTCCATGAAGCCCGCTTGCTGCAAACCTATGAGGTCTCCCGGTCCCCGCAAGCGGAGATCCTCTTCAGCTATGCGGAAGCCATCGTTACTTTGCTCCATAATGGCCAGTCGCTGTCTGGTTTCAAGACCACCCCCTTCGTATATCAGGAGGCAGTAGGAAGCATGGGTACTGCGGCCCACCCGGCCGCGTAACTGGTGAAGCTGGGACAGGCCAAATCGCTCCGGATGCTCCACTACCATTACCGTGGCGTCAGGCACATCAATGCCCACTTCGATAACAGTAGTGGCCACCAGGAGCTGTATTTGTTTGCTGGCGAAGGCTGCCATGATTTTCTGTTTTTCTTCGGCAGCCATGCGACCGTGCAGCATGGCCAAGGGGATATCAGGGAAGACCTCATTACCCAAGTGCTCAGTCATGGAGGTGACATCTCTTAGATCCGACTTTTCCGACTCTTCCACCAACGGATAGATGATATAGGCCTGGTGACCCTGGTTGAATTCCTGCCGCAGAAGTTCGTACGCTTTGTACCGCTGCTTTGCATGAATTATACGTGTTTGCACCGGAGTCCTGCCAGGCGGTAATTCGTCAATAACAGAAACATCCAAATCTCCGTAGACGGTCATGGCCAGGGTCCGAGGTATGGGGGTTGCTGTCATTACCAGGACGTGAGGACTTCCACCTTTCTGGCGCAAAGCCATTCGTTGGAGGACTCCGAAGCGGTGTTGTTCATCTATGATCACCAGTCCGAGTCGCTGGAAGGTGACATGTTTCTGGATCAAGGCATGGGTGCCAATGACCAGACGAGCCTCGCCCTTGGCAATAGCTTCAGTACTTGTCTGCTTTTCCCTGGATCTCAGTTTGGAGGTTAGCAAGACGAGAGGTACCCCAAGGGGTTCCGCGTAGGGCTTTAAATTGACATAGTGCTGCTGGGCGAGAATCTCGGTGGGCGCCATTACCGCAGCTTGAAATCCATTGGCAATCACGATGAATGCCGCTAGCAAAGCAACCACAGTCTTACCGCAGCCGACGTCTCCTTGGACCAGCCGATTCATGGGGCGTCTTTTGCCGAGATCGGCATAA
>PPDG01000034.1 GCA_002899795.1 Desulfobacteraceae bacterium
ATTGAGTCCAGCCAAAAACATCCAGGGTGGTTACGGCCTCGAGGTCTTCGAAACCTTGGGTTAGGAAAAGCAAAATCTTGGTGGTTTTACTAGCCATAGCAGGAAAATCAATGTATGGAGCTTCAAGGAACGCTTATTTAAGCTTTCTTGTCCGATGTTGTCTTTAAATCTACAATCATCAATCTAAAATCTGCAATCTACACCTAGTCCCACTTCCGAAGATCTAGAATGCGTTTCTCAGCTTCCTGGATGTCATTTTCACTGACAAAGGTCACATCCGCTCTCAGCTTGAGCACAGCGCGGATTTTCTCCTGGAGAGGAGAGGCCAATCCTTCTTGAGATGATGGTTCGGCTAAAACCGCACAAAAGGTGAGTTTGTCGCGGTCTTGTTCTCGCTCCACCACTGCCTGGGCAGTTTGAATCTCTGGGAAGGCAGCTATCACCTCTTCCACCTGTGAGGGATGGATGAACATACCACGTACTTTGGTAACCTGGTCCACCCGACCCACGAGTTTCATGAGACGAGGAGACGTCCGGCCGCAGTGACAGGGTTCCTCCTCGTAATAGGAGAGATCTCCAGTGCCAAAGCGGATGAGAGGGTAGACTGGATTTTCAAGTAAAGTGACGACCACCTCACCAATCTGGCCCGGTCCTAACTGCCTGCCGGTTTCAGGGTCTACCACCTCTATGACTCTATAGTCAGCGAAGTGCATCCCATTCTTCTCACCACACTCATAGGCAATGCCACCCACATCCGCAGTGGCGAGAAACTGGCGCACGAGAATGCCATAGTCTTCTTCAAAGCGGTTGCGACTGGCAGCGGTAAGCATCTCACCGGCTGTGACCGCTATTTGCAAACTAAAATCCCGGCGGAAATCCTTGCCCTCCTGTTCTGCGCGTTCAATGATGGCCTGGAGAAAACTCGGGACTCCCACATAACCTGTAAGCTTGAGCTCCTCCATAAGCTGGACTTGAGTTTCAGTGTTGCCTATACCTCCGGGGACTACTGTGCAGCCAATACCGCTCAAGGCCTCATCACACATGAGCCCCCCCGGGGTGAGGTGGTAAGAGAAGGTATTGAGCACCCTGTCCCCGGGGCGGAAACCCGTATTAAAGAAAACCCCTTGCAAGCGCCAGTAGTCAGCTTGATGTCCCTCAGGGTCAAAAATAGCTCCAGGAGAAGTGTAAATCCGGCGGAGTTTGTTCAGATCTACCCCCAAGAAGCCACCAAAAGGTGGAGAGGCTTGCTGGAGTTGTCGCATCTGGGCTTTAGGGGTGATGGCCAGTGACTGGAGATCTTCAAGGGAGCGGATGTCGGTGGCTCCCACTCCTGCTGCCTTGAATTTCTCTCGCATAGCGGGGGCTTCTTCAAAAGCGATCAGAACCGCCCGCTGTAGTTGTTTTTCCATTAGCCGTTTTTTTTCTTCCCAGGGAAGAGTCTCTAGCTGTTCATCGTGGTAGCCGCGCAAGCGCTCATCTTTTTTCATGGTTTATTTCCTCGGTGTGTTGGACGTCAGAACGTAGGGATGGAGCAATGCTCAAAAGGCTCAGATGAAATACTGTAAGCGTGAATCAATCTAAGCCCAGTTCTTTTTCGCCAATTTCCTTACGGACTTGATCCTGAAGTGCTTGAAGCCGGGGGGTTATTTCCACTGGATAGTTTGGGTTTCCTTCCAGGTCCTTGTAGGTTTCCGGGAGTAGGGCAAATTCCTTACGAAAAAGTTCCTGAATTTTAGGCAAGGGCTCCGATGGGAGCAGCCGCTTTCCATCTTTCATCACCGGCATGAGCAGTGATTCAGAGTCGGCAATGTCATCGTCAAGCAAGCCGATTAGGTCCCGCTTGAAAAAACCGTCTTTCGTCCGTTGACGAAACACCTGCTTCGGGCCCGCTAAGGAAATCTTGCCACTGCTTAATTTCATTACCGGTCTACCGTTATACATGACCATCTTATAAGCCATGTTAAGGTAAGGAGCATCAGCAGAGACCCCCATCCTTGTACCAACACCAAATGCATCAATATTGGCGCCAGCGGTCAGTATTTTCTGGATCTTGAATTCGTCGAAGCCACCGCTGGCAAAGATTCTAACCTCTGGAAAGCCAGAGTCATTGAAGATTTTCCGCACCTGCTGGCTGAGTTGAACCATATCGCCGCTATCCAAGCGAACAGCTCTAAGACTCTCGCCGGCCTGTCGCATCTCGCCAGCCACGGTCACCGCTTTTCGTGCACCGGCCAGGGTGTCATAGGTGTCTATAAGGAGGACGGTATTATCCGGAAATGACTTGGCAAAGGCGCGGAATGAATCGATTTCTCGGTCAAAACTCTCAACGTAAGAGTGGGCCATGGTCCCGTGGATGGGCAGACCGTACATTTTACCCGCCTGGACATTGCTGGTGCCTATGAAACCACCAATAAAACTGGACCTGGCTACCATGAGACCGGCATGCATGCCATGGGTGCGGCGCAAGGAAAAATCCACCAGTCGTCGCTCACCAGCTGCATGGAGACAACGAGAGGCCTTTGTAGCGACTAATGTTGGTAAGTTTATGGAATTGATGACAAAAGTCTCCACCAGCTGGGCTTGCATAACAGGGGCGGTAATCTCAACCAGTGGCTCATCACAGAAAGCAATGCGGCCTTCGGGAATTGCTCTGACCTCGCCGGTAAAGCGAAGCGTTTCCAAAAACTGAAGGAATCTGTCGGGGAAGAGAGAAGTTTGTTCCAAGTATTCGAGATCGTCAGGACGGAAGTGGAACGACTCCAGATAATCAAGGAGAGGAGCCAGACCAGCGCAGACCTGGTAGGAGCGTTTTGAGGGGTACTCACGCACCATAAGACTAAAGGTGGCCGGAGCGTACATGTCTTGTTCAAAATAACTGGCGGCCATGGTGAGCTCATACAGATCAGTCATGATTTCTCTGCTGTGCGGCTGATCTGTACCCATTGGCAAGGCCCTTTTCTCTGGAGTGCTACTATTTTTTGGCGATGAACAAGCTATTCCCTGTTTAGCAGAAAGGGGTCAATGGTTCAAGATATTATACAATTCAAAAGGTTAGCCCGCATTATTCACGAATTTTTCGCTTCGTGAATAGGCGCCTGCAAGAAAGCATGTTTGCTTTCTTGCAGGCTTCGATGCGGTGCTTCGCACCTTACTCGGGGCTAACCCTGAGCGGAGGCCTGTAGGGCCGGAGTCGAAGCCCGAAGGGCGGATAATTCTTGAGAGCGGAAGAGAATCATGAATTATCCGGGTTAGCAGATATCGCGCCGACGAAAAGGGGCAATCTACCATTGCTGTTTTCAGCGGGCCTGAACGGTTTTGTTATGTTTTATGGCTAGTGTCCATCCATAAACTCCTCCATGTCATTCTGAGCGAAGCGAAGAATCTCTGCGGACCCTGTAACTATGAGATTCTTCGTCGCCTTGCTCCTCAGAATGACACCCATAAACGCGGTTTGCGAATGGACACTATTTATATATTAAATATAGTATAGATAGTATTTTTGGGAAAAAAGGAATATGTGCTTTTCTTCGGCTCATCGATTGCCACTGTGGCACAAAGAGTGCATCTATGCATTCTGATTTCATTTGATCCGATGGAGCCATGAGCGATGTTGTATGAACCCGCTGAACCTCTTCAGCCGGAGACGGCTTCAATACCTAAATCTGAGGAAGACCCTTTAGCCGACGCCTGGTTAACCAATTTCTTCACCGAGAACCACCTGGATTTCGAAACTCAACCTGACGAGGTGGCTTCACCAGAACAGGTGCGTTTCGTTGTCCATTTGCCAGAAAATGCTGTCTACTATCCCTGTTCCACCGAACTATTCGAGGCTATTTTAAAAAGGCAGTCCAAGACATATCTCCAAGACCGTTATCAGGAGGTGTGGAAGATTGTGGAGCAGTTGGTCCAAGATCTGATAGCCGATGAGTCCCGAAGGACTTTTCTCACAGAATTACTGCGAATCAAATTCGAACATGACACAAACGACGATATCCTCCTCCCATCGCGCCTTGAAAAAAGGCTTTTTAAGATTTTCATTGATAAGAGTAAAATCGACACCCCATACTTCCCCGCTAAAGTACAACGAAATAAGATGGTGAACGAATTGGTGGCGGGCCCTACCTTCTGGAACAGCTTCAACTGGATTGACCATCAAACCATCTTGAGTTTCGAGAGCCTTGAAGACCTCAAGTCGGAGGCGGCCAAGCTGCAATTGCGGCGACTCCTCAACCTCTGTGTTGCCAGTGAGCTCTGGGAAACCGGAGAGGCAGGGGCAGGTCCGTCAAGGGTAGACTTTAACAAGATCTTACATCGGCCATTGGGCGGAAATGGAGTGAAGCCTCTGCAAGACTATCTACAACGCCCCCAGGAGGCCCCTGGTACGTGCAGCGAGCCTCCAAAGAAGATCCTCTGGCTATGCAATGATGCGGGGGAGATCGTAGTTGATCTGAAGATCATACGGTTCCTCCTGGGTTGGGGGCATAAGGTTATTCTCGTGGTCAAGGACGGGTTCTACCTCCATAAGGTTAGCAGATACGATGTGGAGCACGACCCTTTGCTGATGCAGGAGGTACATGATGCTTACCATATCAAAGACCCGGCTATCTCAAAGAATGAACTGCTGGAGAGGCTCAAGACGGACACGCAGCTTTTCATTATCTCCGATGGGACTCAGGAACGTCTGAATTTTCTGCTCACCTCTACTACCTTTGCCAGAATGTTCAAAGAAGCCGATATGGTCATATCCAAGGGCGAGGAACAGTGGCGGCGGCTATTTTTCACCCCGTTTCAGTTTACCAGGGATATTTTCAATGTACGATTGGGCCCTGACGGACAAGAGGTGATCGTAAGTTACAAACCGAAACATCCCGAGGCGGTGAAGTTCTCAGAACAAGACCTCAAAGAAAAAGCCAATGGTATCATCCGTGAGATGACTGCTGCAAAGGATCGCGGTGATAAGGTCATTTTCTACAGCGCCATCATTGGTAGCATCCCGGGGCAGATGGAGACTGCCGTTCAGCTTCTCAAAGTTTATGTAGACCACCTTCGGAAAGGATACCAGAAGAGCTTTATAATCAATCCAGCCGAGCACTTCGTTTCTGGGATGGACGCTGACGACCTCATGTATATGTGGGAAGTGGTTCAGCGGAGCGGTTTAATCGATATATGGAGATTTCAGACCGTAGAAGATATTGAGACAAGTTTTGGGCTTCTTAATAGGGAGGTAGCACCGGAATGGCTTGGTAAGGACGCCACCTACAGCACCGGTTGCACTAAGGAGATGAAGCTTGCCATAGAGGTGCAACGTAAACATCCAGAAATGCAGATCATAGGACCCGCCAAAGAGAGATTCCTGCGCCGATCCGAGTACGGAATAGGTAAACTCTACGACCGCCAGCTAAGCGATATTAGCCTACCTTAAGGAGGTTTCCGGTGTCAGGAAAGAGAAACATACAAGCTGAAACCTGAACACTGAAACCTTGGCAATTGTGATTTGTTATTTGGAATTTTAAGTCACTATAGTACTCTAATATTCCATTACTCTAAGAAAATTTGAGACTGTGGGAGCGGCTTTCCCCGCCCGCCTCGCCCCGCAAGCGAGGATCTGCGACAAGCGAGAGCGTTGCGGGCAGGTAGCCGCGATAGGGCGAGGATGGCATACGAGAGCGTAGACGTTGAATGCTATAGTGGCTATCGGGCTAATGAGCGCCCAGTAGCGTTTACCTTTCAAGACCGCCGCTGGCAGGTGGAGGAAATCATTGATCGCTGGTATGAGGGAGAGGTTCAGTCCAACGAACCCGCCTTAGATTACTTCAAGGTGCGCACCGTAGAGGGTAGAGTATTTCTCCTCCGTTACAACTCACTGTTTGACGCTTGGTCGATCCGTGTCCCATCGCAAACAACCCATTGACTCTCGTGGCATTCCAGCCGACTTACCGCAGAGAACGCAGAGTTCTCAGCGATCTCTAGGGTTTTAAGGAGAGATTTTGTTGCGGATTCGCGCTACCGCTTCTTCAATGTTTTCCCGATTACCGAAAGCACTGAGGCGAAAATATCCTTCACCGGATGGGCCAAAGCCTGACCCGGGCGTTCCTACCACGTGTGCTTCAGCAAGCAATTGATCAAAGAATTCCCACGAGCTCATACCACCGGAAGTTTTCATCCAGATGTAGGGTGCATTTAGCCCGCCGTACACAGTAAAACCAGCAGAAGTGAGGGTCTCCCGAATTATCCGAGCGTTTTCCATATAGTAACGAATCAGTTCCCGTACCTGAAACTTACCTTCATCAGAGTACACGGCAGCGGCAGCGACCTGGACGGGATAGGATACACCGTTGAATTTGGTAGTGTGGCGACGGTTCCAGAGTTGGTTAATACTTACCGGTTCGCCCGACGCGGTTCGAGCTACCAAGCCCTTCGGCACAACAGTGTAGGCACACCTGGTTCCAGTGAACCCAGCTGTTTTGGAAAAGCTCCTGAACTCGATGGCGCATTCCTTGGCGCCGGGTATTTCATATATGGAATGGGGAATCTGTTCCTCAGTGATATAGGCCTCATAGGCAGCATCGAAGAGGATTATCGCCTGGTTTTCCAGGGCATAGTCCACCCATGCTTGCAGCACCTGTGGGTTCGCCACAACACCTGTGGGGTTATTGGGAAAGCAGAGATAAATGATGTCTACCTTGCGGTCCGGCAACTCGGGCAAAAAGTCATTGGCTTCGGTGCATGGCATGTAGTAGAGGCCATGGTAACGGCCCTGCGCATCGGCTTCACCAGTTCTACCTGCCATGACGTTGGTGTCGACGTAGACGGGGTAGGCCGGATCAGCCACTGCGATAACGTTATCCGCCGCAAAGATTTCCTGCATATTGCCACTATCGCATTTGGAGCCGTCACTGACAAAGACTTCGTCGGAATCGAGACGAACTGACCTGGCCTCGTAGTCATTTGCTAAGATAAGATCTATGAGAAACTGATACCCTTGCTCGGGGCCATATCCCCGAAAGGTTTCGGGTTTGCCCATCTCGCTAACAGCCTGATGCAAAGAATCGATGACCGCAGGTGGCAAGGGTTGGGTGACGTCACCGATGCCTAATCGGATTATTTCAACTTCCGGATTTGCATCGGTAAAAGCCTTAACTCGACGTGTTATTTCAGGAAAAAGGTAGCCAGCTTTCAACTTTAGATAGTGTTCATTTACCAGCGCCATACACACTCCTCCTTGGTG
>PPDG01000488.1 GCA_002899795.1 Desulfobacteraceae bacterium
ACCAAATCATCGGACTCGCCTCAAGTGGTCTGCACAGCAACGGCTACTCATTAGTGCGGCGCATCATTTTTCAGGAGCTCGGTCTCTCGCCGGACGATGTCATTCCCGAATGCGGCTGTAGCGTTGCCGAGGAACTCCTGCGGCCTACCCGTATTTACACTGAAGCCGTCCAGGTAGTCACGCGGGATTTCTCGGTTCCAGGGATGGCACACATTACCGGCGGTGGTTTTTACGACAACCTGCCTCGAATTCTACCCTCCGCCTGTCTGGCCCGTCTGCGTAAAGACAGCTGGGAGGTGCCGAGCATTTTTCCTTTTCTCCAGGAACACGGTAAAATCTCCGAGCACGAAATGTATCGGGTGTTCAACAATGGGATCGGCTTTGTCCTGGTTGTGCCGACCAAGGATTTGGAAGGCGCGCTGGAACTACTGGCCGGGCTGGGGGAGAAGGCTTATCACATCGGCACCATACACGGCCGGGAGGAAAACGAACCGACGGTGGTGATTGAGTGAAGAGAGATTTCGGATTTGGGATTGCGGAATTCGGAATCAAGAGATTGAGAGATTAAGGAACGGGATGATAGAATGGGATGTATGACATCCAAGGATTACCTTCAATTCGGCATCCCTGAATCCCTCAATCAGTAGCTATGCAGGTTTGAGTACGCGTCCCGAACGCAAGCAACGGGTACATATCCGCATGTAGCGAACAGCGCCATCCTGTACGGTGCGCACTCGTTGCAGGTTGGGATACCATCTTCTTTTTGTTTTGTTGTTGGCGTGGCTGACATTGTGTCCCGTTTGAGGGCGCTTACCGCATATCTGGCAAACTTTGGCCATTAGTTCCTACCTCCAATTAAAGCGGGCAGTCTACAATTCGTGTTCGCTCACTATTTTCCAGCCCAAAGAATGGGAAGATTGTCGCTTTTTCTAGTAATCGAGTTATCTAACACATCCAGTCCCATTTGACAAGGGAAAAACCGAATTCTTATATTGGATCGGCACATCCCACATCCAGCAGTAAGCGCTAAACGGTGAGCAGTAAACGGTGAACGCTAAACAATTCATCTTTCTGACTAATTTTCTAATTCTCTAATTTTCTAATTAACCAACCTATCTTCTGCCCTCTGTCCTCCGTCTTCTGTCCTCTGCCTGCCTCAATCCCCTAATTCCTGAATTCCTGAATTTGCTTCGTTATTCCACATCCAAGACAGATGAGCGCTGCACATCAATCACGTCTTTTATCTTGCGCACTGCCGACATTGCACTCCGTAAATGGGTGATATCCCGCACTTCCACCACAAACTTGCATTCAGCGCGGTTGTCCACCCGGGTTCGCACATTGGCCTGTAAGATATTGATGTCTTGATTACTCAGAGTGCCGCTGATGGCAGCCAGCATGCCCTTGATGTTGGCACAAATCACGGCCAATCCCACAGGATGGACATCTTCCGCCTCATGGTCCCAATCCACCTCGATGCGCCGCTCAAAACCACTACTCAGTAAACTCGCACACTCTTCCCGGTGCACCGAGACTCCCTTACCCCGAGTAATGTATCCGGCAATCTGATCACCTGGCAAGGGATTGCAGCATTTGGCAAAACGCACCATGATGTCATCTAAACCCTTCACCAGCACCCCGCCGGGCTGTCTCGGTCTCTCTCTGCGCTCTGCCCTATCAACAAGAGCCTCGTCTGGTTTCTCCTCAGGCTCCAACAAGCTTGTGAGTTTGCCGATGGCTTGCAAGGCGGATATCTTGCCGTACCCGATACTGGCGAGAAGATCGTCCACTTGCTGCAGAGAGAACGCCTTGGTGACCTGGAGAAGTTCGTCGGAATGGAGGTATTTGTTGAAGTTGAGACCGTGCTTACGGAATTCACGCTCACAAATTTCACGGCCGAGAACAATGCTCCGCTCACGCTCCTCGGTCTTGATCCAGTGACGAATTCGTGTCCGAGCCCGCGAAGTCTTTACGATCTTCAGCCAATCCTTACTGGGCACGTGTTTGGCCGAGGTAATGATCTCGATGATGTCGCCATTGCGTAGCTCGTATTTGAGTGGCACCAACTTGCCGCTCACCTTCGCCCCGGTGCAATGATGACCTACTTCGGTATGGATGCTATAGGCAAAATCTATCGGCGTGGAACCTTTGGGAAAGGCCTTTACGTCCCCATTCGGGGTAAAAACGTAGACATCGTCCGGGAATAGATCTACCCGAACTGTCTCGAGAAATTCCCGTGGATCCTGAAGGTCTTGTTGCCATTCCAGCAACTGACGAAGCCAGGCGAAACGCTTGCTGTCACTTTCTGGAACACTTGTCCCTTCCTTGTACACCCAGTGTGCCGCAATGCCTTCATTGGCAATGCGGTGCATGTTATCGGTCCGAATCTGAATCTCTACCCGCTCACCATAAGGACCAATCACTGTGGTATGAAGGGATTGGTACATGTTTGCCTTGGGCATCCCTATGTAATCTTTGAAGCGGCCAGGAATGGGTTTCCAAAGCGAGTGAACCACACCCAGGGCCTCATAACACTCGCGAATGGTTTCCAGAATGATGCGAAACGCTATAATGTCATAGATCTGCTCCAGATCCAGGTTCTGGGTAACCATCTTCTTGTATATGCTGAAGATGTTCTTGGGCCGGCCGTTCACTTTCCCCTGCAACCCGAAATCTGCCAGCTTTTCCTGGATGATACCCTTGACTTCTTTTATATAACGCTCGCGCTCCTCCTCATTCCTTTTCAGGCCACCAACAACCTCCTCATACATATCCGGATCAAGATAGGAAAAGGCAAGATCTTGTAACTCGGTCCTGATCCAGTCAATACCGAGCCTTCCAGCTAGTGGCGCATAGATGTCCAAAGTCTCCTGCGCAATGAGCCGCTGTTTTTCCGTGGCGTGATAATCTAGGGTGCGCATGTTGTGAAGCCTGTCGGCCAGTTTAATCAGGATAACCCGGATGTCACTGGCCATCGCCAGGATCATCTTGCGCATGTTCTCAGCCTGGCGCTCTTCGTAACTGCCATATTCAAATCTGCCGATTTTGGTTACACCGTCAACTATTTGGCTAACTTCATCCCCAAATAGCCTATTAAGGTCATCCAGATTGGTTTCGGTGTCTTCGAGGGTGTCGTGAAGCAGAGAAGAGGCGATGCTGAAGACGTCCAGTTTCATCTTTGCCAAAATGCCGGCCACTTCCAGAGGATGCATAAGGTAGGGCTCCCCGGAAAGGCGCACCTGTCCCGCATGCGCTTTGGCTGAATAGACGTATGCTTTTTCAATGAGACTTACATCTGCTTCTGGATGGTAGGCAAGAACTTGATCGACGATATCGTTGAGACGAATCATATGTAGGTTATAGGTTATGGGTTATAGGTTATAGGTTATAGGTCATGGGCTCTTACCAATTACCCCTCACCCATCACCTATTACCGATCTCCGCGTTTTGCGTTAATATGCTTTAGCGAAGTATATCCGGTCTCCCGAAGGCTTGCCACAGAGCACGCAAACCCCGTCCTCATCCTCAGACTCTATGGGAATGCAGCGAATTGTCGCCTTGGTATCCTGCTTAATCTGGTCTTCACATTTGGGGTCACCACACCAATGGGCGTGGAGAAACCCTCCTTGCTCAGCCACGACTTCCCTAAAAGTCTGGTAATCGTCAACCAGCATGGTGTTTTCTTCACGGAACCGCAGTGCTCGCTGGAAGAGTGAAGTTTGAATCTCATCCAGTAACTCTCTTATCTTTTCCTTAACCTTATCCTTAGCCAGGTTCACCTTTTCCCTGGTATCCCGACGGACTAACACCACCTCTCCTTGTTTGAGATCCCTCGGACCCACTTCAACTCGAATGGGAACTCCGGCACGCTCCCATTCGTTGAATTTCCACCCGGGAGTGTATTCCTCCCTGGCGTCTACCCGATGAGTTATATCCCCATCCAGGGATGCCGCAATTTGGTCAATGAACTCCAGGATCTCCCCGTGGCCCTCTTTGCCCTTAAATATAGGAATAAAGACCACCGACAGCGGTGCCATTTTGGGGGGCAAAACCAGGCCCTGATCATCGCCATGTGTCATGATGAGGGCGCCGATCATCCGGGTGCTCATCCCCCAACTAGTGGCATAGACCAACTGCTGTTCCCCATTCTGATCCTGGAAGGTGACATCAAAAGCCCTGGCAAAGTTCTGGCCAAGATTATGTGAGGTTCCGGCCTGTAAAGCCTTGCCGTCCTGCATGAGTGCTTCAATTGTGTAGGTATGCAGGGCTCCGGCAAACTTCTCCCGGTCGCTCTTTCGGCCGGGAATAACTGGAATTGCAGCGTACTCTTGGGCAAAGGTTTGGTAAACATTGAGCATCTGCAAAGTCTCCTCCTCGGCCTCTTCTGCGGTGGCATGGGCCGTGTGCCCTTCCTGCCAGAGAAATTCTGTCGTGCGTAGGAACAGTCTCGTGCGCATCTCCCAGCGAAGAACGTTGCACCACTGGTTGATCAGCAGTGGCAGATCCCGATAGGACATAATCCACTTCTTGAACATTGCCCAAATGATTGTCTCTGAAGTTGGCCGGATTACAAGTGGTTCCTCCAGTTTTTTGCCGCCACCGTGGGTTACCACCGCACACTCGGGCGCAAACCCCTCCACGTGTTCAGCCTCTTTCTCCAAAAAGCTCTCCGGAATCAAAAGCGGGAAGTAGGCGTTCTCATGGCCTGTTTCCTTGAACATCATGTCGAGGTCAGACTGCATCTTCTCCCAGAGGGCATAGCCATTGGGACGAATGACCATGCACCCCTTCACCGGCGAATAGTCTGCCAATCGTGCCTTAATGATCACATCCGTATACCACCGGGAAAAATCTTCACTCAGCTTGGTAATGCCTTTTTCCATTGGTGCTATCTTCCTCCGTCAATCTCCCACTTGCAAATCGTTGATTAGTCAATTCGTTGAAATCGTTCAAATCGCAAGATCACGGCTGAAAGCCGCTCCCACAGTCGAATCTCTGTCTTCTGTCCTCTGTCTTCTGTCCTCTTTCCTCTGCCCGCTGCCTGCCTGTCCTGAGCTTGTCGAAGGGCTGCCTCCTGCCCGCTGTCCTCTGTCGTCTGTCTTCTTTTTTTTTGAAATCCGCAATCCCAAATCCGAAATTCGCAATCTTCCTTATGCTCTATCCGATCTCTTCATCAACCATCAACGAGATCTCTTCCAGTAATCTTGACTTTAACTCCGCTTCAGGTATCTTCGCAACTATTTCTCCCTTTTTAAAAAGGATTCCCTGGCCGCGGCCACCGGCTATCCCCACATCAGCCTCCCTGGCCTCCCCCGGGCCGTTGACCACACAGCCCATAATAGCAACCTTGAGTGGAGTTTTCACCCGTAATAACTGTTCCTCAATTTCATGGGTCAAGCCGATAATATCAAGATCGCAACGACCACAGGTGGGGCAGGAAATGAGTTCTATCCCTCGCTCCCTGAGCTTGAGGGCACGTAGAATTTCGTAGGCCGCCCTTACTTCATTGATGGGATCACTGGTGAGGGACACTCGGATGGTGTCACCGATACCCTCAGCCAGCAGCAGGCCAATGCCAATGGCTGACTTAACCGAACCACAAATCAGAGTTCCGGCTTCAGTGACACCCAAATGAAGCGGATAAGAAACCCTGTCAGCCAGCAGTCGGTAAGCTTCCACCATGGTGATCACGTCGGACGATTTCAGTGAAATTTTGATTTCCTGAAATTTTAGGGATTCAAGAAGCTGAACTTGGCGAAGAGCACTTTCAACCATTGCTTCTGGGGTTGGGCCCCCATATTGCTGCAGAAGGTCCTTGTCAAGAGACCCTGAATTTACTCCAATGCGAATGGGCACCTGGCGCTCAGCAGCAGCGTGTACCACCTTGGCCACGGCTTTCTCACCACCAATGTTTCCAGGGTTGATCCGCAGACCATCTACTCCTGTCCTCAGAGCAGCCAGGGCGAGGCGATGATCGAAGTGGATATCGGCAATAAGGGGCGTGCTCGCCTCCCGTTTAATGGCCTTCAGGGCTTCAACTGCCTTTGCATCCACAACTGCCAGCCGAACGATCTCGCAACCAACCTCTGCCAACCGTCTGATCTGTTCAAGGGTGGCGGGGATGTCGCGAGTATCCGTGTTACACATAGACTGTACCACCACCGGGGCATCTCCGCCCACCGGTACTGAACCAACGTGGATTTGTCGTGTCTTTCTTCGTGTAATGCTCATCGTTGAATCCGTTGAAGTCGTAAATGGTAAACGGTGAACTGTGAACAGTAAGAGATGTTATACGTTATACATTACTAGTTGTTTCTGACCTCTGACCTCCGACTTCTGATCTCTGATTTCTGCCTGCTGCCTCCTGCCCGCTGCCAGCTGTTTTCTGCCCTCTGCCGTCCGTCCTCTGTCGTCTGATTTCTCGCCTTTCCCGCTTGTCTCAATTTTCTCCGCCGTCTCGCTCGTCTCGCCCGACCTCACGTCTCGCCAGATAGCGCTATGCGCTTTGCGCTTAGCGCTATGCGTTTCATCTAGACCAAAAACGCGGGAGAGCTGCACGCTCCTGTCCCGCGTTTACTATTAATCAATCAGGCGCCGTTGCTCATCGCCGCCAATTTCACAGGGCGTTGACATCGATTTGACGGATGAAGGATTTAACCGAATCCATCCACTGTTGGAGCCTGCAGGCTTCCGCATCGGGCTCACAAGTTCTAACTCCGGAGTCGTCGGCGCACTCAACTTGAACCACTTTGCCTGCTTTGTCTGTGACTTCCTGTTTAAAAGGACAATCGTCCAGCATGACCGAGCCTTGACCCTCGATTCGTCCTTCGTGCTCCTCTACATCTTCACTCGCGGCTGTGATAGGTACTTTTTTGACTGTCCAATTTCCCATTATTGACCTCCCGGATCTCACTCAAGTCTTGATTCTAGCTAGACCTTCGCACGTACGCAAGATATTTTTCTAGAATATCAATCTAAGTCGATTCGTTAATTAGGGAATTAGAGAATTAGTTGATTAGAAAATTAGTTGAAAGCGCTAAATTCGTAGAAGTCGTTGAACTCGCAAGATCGCGGCTGAAAGCCGCTCCCACAAAAGAATTTCTGTCTTCTGATCTCCTTGGCACGCCAAAGCCATGCGGCGGAGGCGGCTGACTTCCGTCTTCTGCCCGCTGCTAGCTGCCAGCTGTTTTCCCTATGCTCTATGCACTATGCTCTA